>NZ_LVLC01000001.1:300000-600000 GCF_002092855.1 Campylobacter concisus | reverse complement strand
AGTGGTGGCGCTAATTTACTTAAAAGCGCTGGAGTAAAAGTTAAATTTGGCATTTTAAAAGAGCGCTGCGATAAGCTGCTTGAGCCATTTTTAGCCTATCAAAATGGTGGATTTAGTTTTTTAAAAATAGCTCTTAGTAAAAATGGCGTGGCAAGTGGTGGCATCATCACAAATGAGCTTAGCCGCACGCACGTCCATAAACTAAGAAGCGTCATAGATACGCTAGTGATCGGCGGCAACACGGTGCGAGTTGATGGCCCAAAGCTTGATAGTAGGCTAGTAAGTGGCGGCAAAAACCCAGACGTCATAATCTACTCAAGAAGTGATAAATTTGATGAAACATTGCCGCTTTTTAGCGTGCCAGGTCGCAAAGTTAGCATTCAAAAAAAGCTTAGCTTAAAAGGGCTTAGCATGTTTGAAGGCGCTGGTGAGTTTTTAAAACTTGCAAAAGATGGCAAGCTAGCAAACGTAAAATGGCTACTTATCTATCAAAGCTCAAATTTTAAGGATGGTAAAAGCTTGAGCCTTGATCTAAATTTAAAGCCACTATTTAGTGGGAATTTTGGAAACGATAGCTACACTTGGTATGAAATTTTGGATTAAATATCTAGTCCAAAATAGTGCTTAACTAAAAACCCAATGCCAAATGAAATGATCGCAACACCAAAAGTTATCACACACATCTCAATCACTCTTGGTAAAAATTTAAGCTCTTTTGCCACGCTTATGTAAAAGTTGTAAGTGATGATGGCAACTAGCGCAAAGAAAAACATCGACAAAACAGCGTAAAGACTGCTTGAAAAAATAAAAAATGGAAGTATCAAAAACGCCGTTGTTATGATGTACGAACCGCCTGTGTAGAGCGAATAGGTAAGCGGTTTGATCTCGTCGCTTGGATTTTCTTTTGACTCAAGATAGGCCGATCCTGCCATAGAAAGAGCAGCTGCAATACCCATTATAAGGCCTGTCGCACCAACTGATTTTGTATTTGAAAAAGCAAGTGCAATACCACTTAGTGTGCCAGTTAGCTCAACTAATGCGTCATTCATACCAAGAACAATGCCACCAGCATTGACTAGTTTCGTATCTTTTAACATAGAGATTAAATTATTTTCATGATTTACTTCTTCATCATAAATATCTTTAGCTTCAGGATACTCATCAACGATATCAAGATAAAATTGCTCTGCGTCTTCTTCACGTGACTCCATAAATTTTAAAGTAAAAGATGTTCCAAAAATTTTAACTAGTATCGTATAGAAAATGACTTTGAATAAATTTGCAGTTCTACTCTCACCTGTTATCTTTTGGCAAAAAGCATAGTGTCGTTTTTCTTCAGTGATTAATTTACGAAGTATTTTTTTATTTTCTTCGATTTTTTCACTAGCTTCGAGTAATGTATAGATAGCGGTATCATCTGCTTCATTTTGTAGCTGTTTTAAAGCACGCTTTTTATCTAGCATAAATTCCCCCTTTTTAAATTTTGTAAGATTTTGGATTTTGAAGTGTAAGATTAGATGGTGCGATCAGCGAGACTCGAACTCGCACACCTAGCGGCACTACCCCCTCAAGATAGCGTGTCTACCAATTCCACCATGATCGCAAAAAGAGTAAAAGCCCCAAAAAGGGGCTAAATTTAAGCTTTACGCTTAGCCAAGCATTGGGTTTGCGTAAAGAACAATAAGTGTAATAACAAGTGCGTAGATAACTTGTGCTTCGATCATCGCAAGAGCGATAAACATTGTAGTCATAAGTTTGCTACCAACACCTGGGTTTCTAGCTGTTCCACTAATTGTTGCAGCAGCTGTATTGCCCATACCAATAGCGCCACCAAGAGCTGCAAGGCCAAGGCCAATACCACCAGCGATAACTGAATATGATCTAATCATCTCGCCATCAGCGCCAAATGCGAATGCAGCAAGACCAAGAATTAAAAACACGATCTTTTTCATCGTTGCTCCTTTAAAATTTTAAAGCTCTTTCGGATCTGTCCCCTACTTAAACTTTATGAGCCGTAATATTACAAAAACAAAACTTTGTTTCAAATAAAAACACTAAAAATTTAAATTGCCCATAAAAAATTCTTGGCTTAGAAAAATAAAAGTTTTTTTATGTTATCTTTGAAAAAATTAATTTATTCTTAATCTCAGGTAATCAATGATAAATGAAAAATTTTCAAAAATAGGCTTTGTTCTTGCTATGGCGGGATCGGCTGTTGGACTTGGTAATGCATGGAAATTTCCAACAATGGTAGGAAACAATGGCGGTTCAGCGTTTATAGTTTTATATTTACTTCTCACGTTTGCTATCGCTTTTGTAGCGTTTTTAGCAGAGCTTAGCATTGGTAAGCTTGGTGAGAGTGACGTTGTAAGCTCCATTTATAAACTTGCTCCAAAACATAAAAAAATATGGTCTTTTTCAGGCTTTTTTATGATAGGAGCGATACTTATTGCTTCGTTTTATATGGTTGTCATTGGCTGGATATTAAAATACATTTATCTTAGTTTTTCGCCACTTTTGAGCAATCAAGAAGAGGCGGCCCAGCAGTTTAATACGCTTTTATCGAATGACCTAAGTAGTGCTATTGTTTGCTTTAGCTTGGTCTTTTTGATGGTATTTTTTGCTGTTTCAAAAGGTGTGAAAAGTGGCATTGAAAAGCTAAATATCTGGATGATGCCAGGTCTTTTTATACTGCTTGTTTGTATACTTTTTTATGCAATTAGCATGGGTGATGGTTTTGTTAAGGCGGCTAAATTTTTATTTGTGCCAAATTTTAGTGCGATCACGCCAGATGTTGTTTTGCAAGCTCTTGGACTTGCGTTCTTCTCACTATCTATGGGCGTTGGTGTAATACCGACATATGCTGCAAATTTACCAGAGCAGACAAATCTTATAAAATCAACGCTTTCTATCATCTTTATAAACATATTAATAGGCATTATGATGGGGCTTGTGGTCTTTACATTTATATTTGCTTATGGAGCTGATAGTACGGCAAGTGGCCCGGGTCTTATCTTTATCTCACTTGTTACGCTCTTCGCAAAACTTGGGATAGTTGGCAATATTATGGCCATCGCATTTTTTGTTTCACTTTTATTTGCTGGTGTTACAAGTGCTGTTTCGATGATTGAACCATTTGCTTATTATTTGGTTAGAAAATTTGAAATTTCACGAAAAATGGCTCTTGTTTATATTGGAATTTTTGTCTATATTTTAGGCCTTTTTTGTATTTTTTCATATTATGCACATACGGCTAATATCTTTAGTATTTTTGGTAAGCCAGTCTTTGATGCACTTGATTTTCTTACTTCAAATATAATGATGCCAATAGGTGCCATAATTTTTAGTTTTTTTGTTGGCTATAAACTTAAAAAAGAGAGCCTATATCTACTCTTTGGCGAATTTATGGGAAAAGTATTTTTTGAAATTTGGTATTTTGCTTTAAGATACATCGTACCAATCGCAATTTGTGCCATCATGATCTATCAAATAGCAGGTAAATGATGGATAGATTTAGTAAAGTTGGTTTTGTTCTTTCTATCATTGGAGCGGCTATTGGCCTTGGTAATGCATGGAAATTTCCATATATGGTCGGTAGTAACGGTGGTTCAGCATTTATTCTTATATATCTATTTTTTGCTTTTGTGGTTGGCCTTAGCATATTTTTTGCTGAGATGGCAATGGGTAAAATTTCACGCCTTGATACGGTTGGGGCATTTAAAAGTCTAGCTACAAAGGGGGCAAATTCTTGGAAATTTGCTGGTGTTGTGATGGTGACAGGGCTATTCATCGCATCTTTTTATACGCTCATTATTGGCTGGGTTTTAAAATATGTTATCTTAAGTCTTGGCGAGCTTCCAAAAAATATGGCAAGCTCAGAAGCGCTTTTTGTAAATTTTACTTCAAAGGGCATAGAGGAGCAAATTTTATATTTTAGCATCGCTTTTTTTGCATACTTTTTTATACTTACAAAAGGTATAAAAAGCGGAATAGAGCGTATAAATGTATATCTTATTCCAGCACTTTTTATTTTACTTTTGCTTATGCTCGGCTACTCTTTTGGTATGAATGGATTTGATGAGGCGGCTAAATTTTTACTAGTGCCTGATTTTTCAAAGATAGATCAAGGCGCTATCTTAAATGCTCTCGGGCTAGCTTTTTTTACGATGTGTATTGGCATTGGCTGCATTTTAACCTACTCATCAAGCCTAGGCAATGATACAAATTTGTTCACTTCATCGCTTTATGTAGTCTTTGCAAATATAATTATTAGCGTAATTATAGGGCTTATAGTTTTTACATTCACCTATGAATTTGGCTCAGAGCCATCAAAGGGTGCAGGGTTAGCATTTATCTCGCTTCCAACGCTTTTTGCAAAGCTTGGTTTACTTGGAAATTTCTTAGCTTTTGCATTTTTTACATCTTTATTTTTTGCTGGTATAACATCGGTTATTTCGCTAGTCGAGCCATTTATATTTTTCTTAAATAAAAGCTTGGGATTTAGTAGAAATAGATCAATTATTATTGTTGGCACCGTAGTTTATGTTTTAGGGATTTTATGTGCATTAAGTGGTATTGGCGATTTTAAAGAAGCACTTACATTTTTTGGTAAGAGCTTTTTTGATTTGCTTGATTATCTTAGCTCAAACATTATGCTCCCACTTGGTGGCATTATATTTGCCATTTTTGTTGGGTACTTTATGAAATTTGAGCTTTTAAAAGAGCTATTCTTGCCTTATATGGGTGAGATTGTTTTTAAAATTTGGTATTTTTTAATAAGGTTTGTAGCACCAGTTCTAGTTTTTGTGGTGTTAGTAAGGGAGATTGCATAATGGCAAAAGAACAGTTTTCTAAAATAGGTTATGTTTTAGCAGTTGCAGGGTCAGCTGTTGGACTTGGCAATGCGTGGAAATTTCCATATATGGTCGGTGAAAATGGTGGATCGGCATTTGTTATTTTATATCTTTTGATAACGTTTTTAGTTGGTATACCTATCTTTATGGCAGAGCTTAGTATTGGCAAGCTTAGCGAAAGTGATAGTGTAAATGCCTTTAGAAAGTTGGCAAATAAAAATAAAAATTTATGGCAGTTGGTTGGAATTTTAGCTATGGTAACCGCAGCTATAATCTCATCTTATTATATTGTTATCATCGGCTGGGTCTTTAAGTATTTCAGCCTATCTTTTACCGGTCTTCCAAATGATATAGAAAGTTCAAAAGTAATATTTAACGAGCTTCTTACACATGGTCTTGGTGAGCAGACACTTTATTTTGTTATAGCATTTGTAGCTTGCTTTTTTATCCTTTCAAAAGGAGTGAAAAGTGGCATTGAAAAGCTAAATGTTTGGATGATGCCAAGCCTATTTATCATGGTTTTAATCATGCTTATCTTTTCTATGACGATGAATGGCTTTACAAAATCGGCTGAGTTTTTACTTGTTCCTGACTTTAGCAAAATTTCATTTAACTCGCTCTTGCTTGCTCTTGGGCTTGCTTTTTGGACACTATCTCTTGGTATGGCAGCGATCATTACATATTCAGCCAGTCTAAGCGATGATACAAATTTAGCTACTTCTACGCTAAGTATCGTCTTTATAAATATCGTCTTAGCCATCATGATGGGTCTTGTTATCTTTACATTTATATTTGAATTTGGTGCAGAGCCATCTCAAGGACCAGGACTTGTCTTTATCTCTCTTCCAACGCTCTTTGCTAAGCTTGGTGTGATAGGTCAAATTTTAGCTGTGGCATTTTTTGCAGCACTTATCTTTGCTGGCATTACTTCAGCCATCTCTATCGTAGAGCCGTTTGTATTTTTCTTGATCAGAGAGTATGGCATTAGCAGGATAAAAGCTCTTAGCATAGTTGGAGCCGGTGTTTTTGTTTTAGGATTTTTGTGCCTTTTATCAAATATAGAAAATGTTGGCGATAAATTTATGCTCTTTGGTAAAAATTTCTTTGATTTTCTTGATTTTACTGCTTCAAATGTTCTGCTTCCAATTAGTGGTATAGGTGGAGCGATATTCGTTGGATATTTTATGAAAAGAGAGGCACTTTATGTGCTATTTAGTCCATATATGAGTGACTTTGTATTTAGTGCATGGTATTTTTTATTAAGATATGTGGCGCCAGTTTGCGTCTTTATCATCATGATAAATAAATTGTTTTTTTAAGGGTTGTTTATGCAAAAAGTTGAGAAATTTTTTGATAAGGTCGGTGATATAGTCGGCTATATTTGCATGTTTATTATGGCTTTGATGATAATAGATGTTTTTTTTAACGTTGTGGCAAGATATTTTTTCTCTTATGGAAACGTTGCATTTCAGGAGCTTGAGTGGCATTTTTTTGCTGTGATATTTTTGCTTGGCATGAGCTATGCATTAAAAGAAGATGCACACGTTAGAGTTGATATCTTTTATGCTAAATTTTCACCAAAAAATAAAGCTCTTGTAAATATGATAGGAACTGTTATTTTTGTAATCCCATTTGCACTTTTGGTTTCAAATTTATCATTTGAATTTGTGAGTGATGCTTATACTTCAGCTGAAGCTAGTGCAGATCCAGGCGGTCTTACTCACAGATGGATCATAAAAGCACTTATTCCTTTTTCTTTTTATCTACTTGTATTTTTTGCGATTGGCTTTTTTATAAGAAATTTTAATCTTTACAAAAAAGCTAAAAAGGGGGAATAATGGCTGGTTTGATAATGTTTATAGCTGCGCTTTTAATGCTAGGTATTGGCTTTCCAGTAGCCTTTACCTTTGGTGCGGTTTCTATGATATTTGGCATGATTGGTAGTATTGTTGAGAGCATTGGAGACGGAGACGGACTACTTGGAAGTATTGAAGTTTTCAAAGATATGTTTAACTTCATGCCTTATAGAATTTTCTCTATCATGGAGAGTAGAATTTTTATAGCAGTTCCACTTTTTGTCTTTATGGGCGTTGTTCTTCAAAAGTCAAAACTAGCTGAGAGGTTACTTGAGAGCATGGGTATGCTTTTTGGGGAAATTCGCGGAGGTATTGCTATTAGCACTATCTTGGTTGGAGCACTTCTTGCAGCTTCAACTGGTGTTGTTGGTGCAAGTGTCGTTGCAATGGGTGTTATAAGCTTGCCTGTTATGTTAAAGTATAAATACGACCAAGCGCTAGGTTGTGGCACTATATGTGCCGCTGGTACGCTTGGGCAGATCATTCCACCTTCTATCGTGTTGATTATTTTGGGTGATATATTTTCAGTGCCAGTTGGTGAGCTTTTTCATCAAGCCATCATCCCAGGACTCACGCTAGTAGCAGTTTATATCATTTATATTTTGATTGTTGCTTATTTGAAACCAGATACTGCACCGGTAGTAAAAGATGAGAGCGGTGTTAGTAAATTTAAGCAGATCATGAGAGCACTAATTGCTATCTTTCCACCGCTTTTACTTGTTATTTGTGTATTGGGTTCTATATTTGCAGGTATCGCTACACCAACTGAAAGTTCAGCTTTTGGCTGCGTTGGAGCCATTATTTTAGCTATTTTTTATAGGACATTTTCATCTTCTATGATAAAAGAGGCATTGGCAGAAAGCGTAAAAACCACAGCACTTGTCTTTGCTATACTTGTTGGTGCGACAGCCTTTTCTATGGTATTTAGTTACACTGGTGGCGATGAGATTGTTGAAAAATTTATGACAAATTTGCCAGGCGAGAAGTGGGGCTTTATCATTTTTAGTATGGTTGTCATCTTTGTGCTTGGCTTTTTTATCGACTTTGTTGAGATTTCATACATTGTGCTTCCTATCTTGGTACCAATAGCCGCAAAGCTTGGTATAAATCCAATTTATCTAGCAATCTTAGTTGCGATGAATTTGCAAACTTCATTCCTAACGCCGCCATTTGGTTTTAGCTTATTTTTCCTAAGATCAGTCGCACCAGCTGAGATAAAAACGACTGCTATTTATAAAGGCGTTGTGCCTTATATTTTTATTCAACTTGCTGTACTTGTATTTTTCTGCGTCTTTCTAATGGAATTAAAGCCAATGCTTGATGCGAGCCACGGCGGATTATTAAACTTCTTACTCTCACTTTTTAAATGATATAAAAGTTTTTGGTTGTAAAATACCAAAAAACAAGCAAAATGGCTAATTTGAGTTTCTTACCAATTTAGCCATTTTCTATGAACTCTTTAAATAAATTTATAAAATTAATGAGGTGGGTGATGGCGAAGAAATTTATCGATGTTATGGATACGACCTTTAGAGATGGCTTTCAGTCAGTTTATGGCGCTAGAGTGCTTATGAATGATTTTTTGCCTGCGCTTGAAGCGGCCAAAGAGGCCGGCATAGAGCATTTTGAATTTGGTGGCGGAGCGAGATTTCAAAGCCTTTATTTTTACCTAAATGAAGACGCTTTTGCGATGATGGATAAATTTAGAAGTATCGTAGGACCAAAAGCAAATCTTCAAACCCTAAGCAGGGGCGTAAATACCGTCACACTTGATACTGGTAGTCGTGAGCTAATCGACCTTCACGCAAAGCTTTTCAAAAAACACGGAACCACCACCATTAGAAATTTTGACGCACTAAATGACGTTGAAAATTTAAAATATTCAGGCGAGAGGATTGCTCATCACGGGCTAAAACACGAAGTAGTCGTTACGATGATGGATCTGCCTAGTGGCTGTGTGGGAGCACATGATGTTAAATTTTATGAAAAAATTTTAAGAGAAATTTTAGACGCAAATATCCCTTATCATAGCGTTTGCTTTAAAGATGCAAGTGGCACAAGTAGCCCACAAAAGGTCTATGAAACCATAAAAATGGCTAGAAAGCTACTTCCAGAAAAAACTCATATCAGACTTCACACACATGAAACCGCAGGCGTAAGTGTGGCTTGCTATCTTGCAGCGCTTGAGGCTGGCGTTGATGGCATAGATCTAGCCGCAAGCCCAGTAAGTGGCGGTACAAGCCAGCCAGATATCTTAACTATGCTTCACGCAGTAAAAGGCAAAAACTACGATCTTGGCGGACTTGACGTGGAGAAAATTTTAAAATATGAAAGCGTTTTGAATGATTGCTTAAAAGAGTATTTCTTGCCACCTGAGGCCGTACAAGTAAGCCCACTCATACCATTTTCACCGATGCCTGGTGGTGCGCTCACTGCAAATACCCAGATGATGAGAGATAACAACATCTTAGATAAATTTCCAGAGGTTATCCTTGCGATGCGTGAAGTGGTGCAAAAGGGTGGATACGGTACTTCAGTAACCCCTGTTAGCCAGTTTTACTTCCAACAAGCGTTTAATAATGTAATGTTTGGCAAGTGGAAGAAGATCGCTGAGGGATACGGTAAAATGGTGCTTGGCTACTTTGGCAAGACACCAGTTACGCCTGATAAAGAGATCATCAAGCTTGCAAGCGAGCAACTAGGCTTAAAACCAACTACAAAACACGCTGTTGATATAGCTGATAAAGATGAGAGCAAGTCACTTGCGCACGTAAAAGAAATTCTAAAGCAAAACAATATAAAAACTACCGAAGAAAATATATTTATAGCAGCTGCTTGTAAAGAAAAAGGCATCGCATTTTTAAAAGGCGAAGCCAAAGTAAATGTAAGAAAGATCGATCCAAACGCTAAGGCAAACGAGGGAAGACAAACTCAAAGTGGCAGATATAGCGTTGTAGTAAATGGTAGCCGCTACAATGTCGAAGTAAGCGAAGGCTTTAATGATAGCATCCAAGTAAAATCAATCACTGAAGTTGAAGGCAAGAGCGTAAAAAATACCAAAAGTGCAGTAGCAGGCGCAACTGAAAATGATATCGTTGCAAGCTTGCCGGGCGCTGTGCATAAAATTTTAGTAAGCGCAGGAGACCATGTCAAAAAAGGGCAAGCTGTAGTCGTGCTTGAAGCAATGAAGATGGAGATAGAGGTCAAAGCTCCAAAAGATGGTGTGATAGGCTCTATTGAAGTTAGCAAAGGTCAAAGCGTCGCAAACAATCAAGTGGTGGCTAAATTTAAATAAATTTGCCCATTTTAAAAAGAGAGTGTTAAGCGAAATTTGATTAACATTTTGATGACTTTTAGGTCAGAATTTATAAAAAATGAAAATTTTAAAAGGAAATAACATGATAAACAAACTAGACGAACTAGGTCTAAAAGAGATCAAAAAGATAAATCACAATCTAAGCTACGACGAGCTTTTTGAGCTTGAAAAGGCAAACAACGAAGGCAGGGTTTCAAGCAACGGCACATTTATGGTTGATACGGGAATTTTTACTGGAAGAAGCCCAAAAGATAAGTATTTCGTCAAGCAAGATCCAAGCCAAAAATACATCGCTTGGGGTAAGATAAATCAGCCTATCACAAAAGAGCTTTTTGACAAGCTTCTTAAAAAAGCAAAAGAGCAGCTAAGTGGCAAGGAAATTTTTATCCAAGACGCATTTTGTGGAGCTAGCAAAAAGAGCCAAAAATCAGTTCGCTTTGTCACCGAAGTAGCGTGGCAAGCGCACTTTGTAAAAAATATGTTTATCCGCCCAAGTGAAGCGGAGCTAGCTAAATTTGAGCCTGATTTTGTAGTATATAACGCTTGTAAGACAAAAAATGAGGACTATAAGGCTGATGGGCTACATTCAGATGTCTTTGTTATCTTTAATGTCGAGGAAAATGTCGCTGTGATCGGTGGCACATGGTATGGTGGTGAGATGAAAAAAGGCATTTTTTCTATGATGAACTACTGGTTGCCACTTGAAGGTAAACTAAGTATGCACTGCTCTGCAAACGTAGGCGAGAAGGGCGACACGGCGCTATTTTTTGGCCTATCAGGTACTGGCAAAACGACACTTTCAACCGATCCAAAACGTAAGCTAATAGGTGATGATGAGCACGGCTGGGACGATGATGGCGTGTTTAATTTTGAGGGCGGCTGCTACGCAAAATGTATCAACCTTGATCCAAGCAGTGAGCCAGAAATTTACGCAGCGATTAGGCGTGATGCGCTACTTGAAAACGTCGTGGCTGACGAAAAGGGTGTGGTTGATTACAAAGATGGCTCAAAGACTGAAAACACACGCGTGAGCTATCCGATCTATCACATCGACAATTACGAGCCAAGCTCAAGCGCTGGACATCCAAAAAATATCATCTTTTTAAGTGCTGACGCTTTTGGCGTGCTTCCCCCAGTTGCAAAGCTGACAAAAGAACAGGCGATGTATTATTTTTTAAGTGGCTATACAGCAAAAGTTGCTGGTACAGAACGCGGTATCACTGAGCCAGTAGCTACTTTTAGCGCTTGCTTTGGCGAGCCATTTATGCCACTTCATCCAACCGTCTATGCAAAACTACTTGGCGAGAAGATCGATAAGCATGGCGTTAATGTCTATCTTGTAAATACAGGCTGGAGCGGTGGTGCTTACGGCGTTGGCAAGCGTATGAGCATAAAAGCAACTCGTGCTTGCATAAATGCGATCCTTGATGGCAGCATCACAAAATGCGAATTTGAAAATTTTGATAAATTTAACTTTGCTATACCAAAAGAGCTTGATGGTGTCGAGACAAAACTGCTAAATCCTATAAACACATGGATGCATCCGGCTGAGTATAACGCTTCACGTGATAAACTCGCTAAAATGTTTGTTGAAAATTTCAAGCGTTATGAAGATGTAAAAGAGGGCGTTGAGTACGCTAAAGCTGGTCCAAAAGCTTAATTTGTATAGCCTTGCAAAGCTTCTTGCAAGGCTAGTCTTTTTGGTTGATATTTTTGATATGACTAAATTTAAAGTATCTCTCTTCTAAATTCCAATCTCAAGTGTTACATTTGTAAATTTATTCTAGTAAGTAACAAAATATTAGATATTGCCAAATATATTAGTTACTAATAAAATTTTCTTATTACACTTAGCTCCTAGTTTTTCTTTTTGTGCTTGAACCAGTTATCAAATATTGTTTATTGCGATGCTGTTTTTAAAAATTTTTATAGGTTTGAGGAGGAGATATGTCACATTAAATTTAGAATAAAAAATAATAAGGGCAAAGTTGCCCTTATAGTTATAAAGTTATATTATGAGTGGAAGTGAAATTCCTCTGGATGATCTAGTGCGTATCTAAATTTATCCATATCGACTTTTTTATCCCAGATAGACACGATCATGCAGCCAACAGCGTTACCGCAGAGATTGCCAACAGCACGCATTTCTGACATAAATTTATCAACGCCAAGTAGCACAGCCACGGTGACGACTGGTATGCCAGTGCTTGGAAGTGCGCTTAGTGTTCCAGCAAGGACGACAAAGCCTGATCCTGTCACGCCAACAGCGCCTTTGCTTGTGATCATTAGTACGATTAGTATACTTATTAGATGCTCAAAGCTTAGCGGGATGTTGAAAGCTTGAGCTAGGAAAATAACGCTTAAGCTCAGATAGATGTTGGTGCAGTCAAGGTTAAATGAGTAGCCAGTTGGAATGATAAGACCAACAGCACCTCTATTCATACCAGCTGATTCTAGCTTTTGCATAAGTGGCGCAAGAGCTGTTTCGCTCGAGCTTGTCGCAAAGACTACCAATACCTCTTTTGAAATAAAACGCATAAATTTAAAGACATTGATTTTCGCAAAATAGCAGATAACGCCAAGCACCACAAAGATAAAAAAGCAACTTGCAAGTGCCATAACGACCAAAAGCTCCATCATGCCAAGAAGCGTTCCGATACCAAATTTGCCGATCAAGTAAGCCATCGCTGAAAATGCTGCCACTGGGCTAAATAGCATAAGCCAAGTAAGTAGCTTTAAGACGTAGTGCTGGATAAATTCAAGCGGTTTTAGACAAGCTTGCTTTTTATCATGAGCAAGTAGCGAAAGCACGATAGCTACGACTATCGCCATGAAAAGGACTTGAAGTGTGTTTGACTTTATAAATGGATCAAGTATGTGCACATAAGGGAAGATATCATCTACTGGCACAGCGCCTCTTAAAAGATGAAGTGTGTGTGCTAAAAAGCCGCTATTTGCGTCCATATTTCCAGCTTGAGATGTAAATTTAGCCACACTTGAGGCGTCAAGCTGAGTGTAGTCAAGGTTCATGCCGTGTCCTGGACGAAGCGTCTCACCAAAGATGATACCAACAGCAAGCGCAAGTGTGCTAACTATCTCAAAGTAGATAAATGCCTTTAATCCAATAGATCCAAGATCTTTTAAACTCTCAAGCCCAACGATGCCTGAAACGATTGTTAAAAAGATGATAGGGCCGATTAAAATTTTAAGAGCTTTTATAAAGTAATCAATGCCTGGCTTGCTTGCTATACCAAGCTCAGGTGCGACCATGCCAACGATAACACCACCAACAATACCGATCACAACCCAAAAGGCAAGATTGGTAAATAATCTTACAGCAAGATTTCCTTGCTTTTTAGTATTATTCATAAATTTCCCCTTTATAGGCTTTCTCTAATCTTAGCAGAGATGATCTTATCGCCTTGTCTTATAGCGTCAAGCACCTTTAGGCTCTCTTCGTCAACGCATTTTCCAAAGACTGTATGCACGCCATCAAGATGAGGTTGCTTGCTATGACAGATGAAAAACTGTGATCCGCCAGTATCGCGACCTGCATGAGCCATGCTAAGGCTACCGCGCTCGTGCTTTACCCCTTGCTTATCGCATTCACACTTTATCCTCCAGCTAGGACCGCCTGTACCCGTGCCATTTGGGCAGCCGCCTTGGATGACAAAATTTGGTATAACTCTGTGAAAATTTAGTCCATTATAAAAGCCTGATTTTATCAAATGGATAAAATTTGCGACAGTTTGTGGAGCTTCTTCTGCAAAAAGTTCAAGTCTGATCTCGCCTTTGTCTGTCTCTAAAACTGCAAATTTATCTTTTTTAAGCTCGTCTAAATTTATATCATAAACTTTTAATTCATCAAAACGCATGTATTTCCTTTTTATTCGATATTTGTATAAACTGCTTGAACGTCATCATCGTCTTCTAACTTATCAAGAAGTCTCTCAACCTCAAGCATTTGCTCTTCGCTTAGATTCACGGTTTGATTTGGTAAGTATTGAAGTGAAGCTTTTTTAACCACTAAATTTAGCTTTTCGATACCTTCATGAAGTGTGCCAAAATTTGCATAATCGCCATAAACAAATAGCGTCTCATCGTCAGCCTCGATATCACTTAGTCCATAATCAATCAGCTCAAGTTCGATCTCTTCGATGTCTGCGCTTGGCTTTTCAAGCTCAAAAACGCTCTTTCTTGTAAACATAAAGCTAAGGCTACCACTTGGCAAAATTTCTCCGCCATTTTTGCTAAATATCGCTTTAACATTGGCAACTGTTCTAGTTGGATTGTCAGTCGCACACTCAACGATGATCTGCACGCCGTGAGCTGCTTTGCCGTCATAAAAAATAGTCTTGATATCGGCGCTATCTTTGCCATTTGCTCTTTTTATAGCTGCATCGATGTTATCTTTTGGCATATTTTCAGCTTTTGCCGCTGCGATAGCTGCGCGAAGTTTAGGGTTCATATCTGGATCACATCCACCATCTTTTGCAGCTACTGTTATAGCTTTTGCAAGTTTTGGAAATACCTTGCTCATCTTATCCCATCTAGCTTCTTTTGCCGCTCTTCGGTACTCAAATGCTCGTCCCATAAATATCCTTAAATAAATTTTTTACGGATTATAACTAAAAAAATTTTATACTTTTTTAAAACATTTTTAGTTTGCCTATTGCGGGTTATTAATTTGTAAATCGCAGGTTGATATTTGGTAAAAATTTAAGCTAGAGTTTTATAATGACGCACATGATACAAAATGCTCAAAAACAAGATGCAAAAAGCTGCATAAAGCTACTAAATCTAGCAATGGAAGATATCGCCTACAAGCTAAGTGGCTACGATGATCCCATTAAAAGTGATGAAATTTTAGAAATTTTTTTCAAAAGTGAGACAAATAGACTTAGCTATAAAAATGTCTTTGTTTATAAAAACAACGAGGAAATTATTGCAGCGATGTGTGCTTACTTTGGTGGCGACGCGGAGCAGCTTGATAGAGAAATTTCACAGCATTTAATGGCTCTTGGCAAAGATGACAAGGTAGAAAAAGAGTGTTTTGACGATGAGTTTTATATAGATAGTATCGCTGTTGATGAAAATTTTAGAGGCCAAGGGCTTGCAAAAGAGCTCATAAGGCATTCATTTGTCAAGGCAAAAGAGCTAGGGCATAAAAAGGTTTCATTAATAGTAGATACAAACAAGCCAAAAGTTCGTAAATTTTACGAGAGTTTGGGTTTTAAATTTAATGTCAAAAAAATTGTAAATTTACATGAATACGATCATATGATAAAGGAGATAATATGAAAACATTTGAAGCAAACAATATCCACTGCCAAAACTGTGCAAATACAATAAAAAACGCACTTGAAGATGACTTTGGCAAGATAGAAGTTGATCTTAGCAAAGAGCCAAGACAAGTTAGTCTTGATATAAAAGATAGCGATGTTGAGAAATTTAAGTCTGAAATGGCTGATTTGGGATTTGACATAATAAAAGAGCTCTGATATGTCTTTAAAAGTCAAACTAAATATAGCGGGAATGAGCTGCGTAAACTGCTCAAATGCTATCGAAAAGGTTTCTAAAAAGATAGATGGAGTACTTGAAGCAAATGTAAATTTTGCAAACGCAAGCGGCGAGTTTGTTCTAAAAGACGCTAGTGTACGTGAAATTTTAGAGCAAAAGATAAAGAAACTTGGCTACTTTGTAGCAACTGATATTGATGAGTTTGAAGCAAAAAGAGACGAGCATATAACTTCTATAAGAAATAAATTTATATTTGCATTTATCGCAAGTATCGTAATAATGGCACTTGAGATGTTCGCACCTTACAGCATGCTAGTAAATTTAGCTATGCTAGCTTTGGCATTTTTAGTTCTTATCTTTAGTGGCAAAGGCTTTTTTACTCATGCCTACGAAGCGGTAAAAAATAGAAATTACGATATGAATGTGCTTGTCGCTCTTGGAAGTGGTAGTGCGTTTTTATACTCGCTTTTTGTGGTGCTTTTTGAAAAATTTTTACCAAATGATCTAAAAAATATCTATGTCTCAGGCGTAGCGATGATAATAGCTTTTGTGCTTCTTGGCAAGTATCTTGAAGAGCGTTCGAAGGCAAAAGCAGGGGATTATCTAAAGAGACTACTTAAAATTTCTCCAAAAACTGCATTTTTACTTATGCCAGATGGAAGAAGCAAAGAAGTACCAGTAAATGAGCTAAAAATAGGAGATATCGTCGTTGTAAAGAATGGCTACAATGTTCCATGTGACGGTGTGATAGTCCAAGGCGGAGCTGAAATCGATGCTTCGATGCTAACAGGCGAGAGCCTGCCAGTTTATAAAGAGGTGGGCGATAATGTATTTGCAGGCACGCTAAATACAAATGGCTACATAAGCGTCAAGATGACAAAAAGCTCGTTTGAAAGCTTGTTGTCTCAAATTTTAAGCTTACTAAATGACGCTAGTACGAAAAAAATGCCAATAGGCAGGCTCGCTGATAAGATAGCAAATATCTTTGTGCCAAGCGTGGTGGCAATATCAGTGCTCACGTTTTTGGCTTGGATCATTTTTGATGGAAATTTTGCTTATGCGATCTCTTGTGCGATTTGTGTTCTTATCATATCATGCCCATGCGCTCTTGGACTTGCTACGCCAATAGCAATCGTAAGCTCGCTTGCACGTGGTGCAAAAGCTGGAATTTTAGTAAAAAATCCAGAAGTTTTAGAGCTAATAAAAGATGCTAAATTTGTAGCATTTGACAAAACTGGCACACTTAGTAAAGGGCAAATTAGCGTCAAAAGCTCAAATTTAAGCGAGCAAGATTTAGCACTTATCGCTTCTGCTGAAAATTTAAGTGAGCATCTCATCTCAAAAGCTATCGTTAGATATGCAAAGCAAAAATGTATAGATTTACAAAAGCTAAATGGCAAATTCCAAAATGTCGTCGGGCAAGGCATCGTCTATGAAGATGAGAATAATCAGATAATAATCGGAAACGAAAAGCTGCTTTTGGCAAATGAAGTTAGTTTAAATTTAGACGAAAGTAACGCTGTAAAAGATGCTACAAACGATGGAAGTGGCGTCATACTTTGTGCTATAAATAAAAAATTTGTTGGTTTTTTAACGCTTAGTGATGAGCTAAAAGACGAAGCAAGTGATGTTATAAATGAGCTTACACATCTAAATTTACAAAGTGTGATCCTTTCAGGCGATGATGAGAAGGTGGTTGTAAGTATCGCCAAGAAGCTAAATGTAAGCAAATATCACGCAAATATGTTGCCTGAAGATAAATTTAATGAGATAAAAGAGCTTGCAAGCCACGGTGGCGTTATCTTTGTTGGAGATGGCGTAAATGATTCACCATCACTTAAAGAAGCAAGTGTTGGCATCGCTATGAACTCAGGCTCAGATATAGCAAAAGGTGCTGGAGATATCGTGCTTGTTAAAAATGATTTGCGTGGCGTGACCGGGCTAGTTAGACTGGCAAATGCTACTATGGCAAACATAAAAGAAAATTTATTTTGGGCATTTATGTATAACGCGATTTGTATTCCAGTGGCTGCTGGCGTGCTTTACCAGGTCTTTGGGCTACTTTTAAGCCCAGTTTATGGCTCAATGGCAATGTGTCTTAGCTCTGTTACTGTCGTTTTAAATGCACTTAGACTTAGATATCTACGACTTAAGGATTAAAATTTGAAACTTGGAGAACTTTATAGTGTTGTAGCGGCTGCGCTTGCTGCAAATTTTAGTGGCATTTTAGACGTTTCATCTTTTATGCGTATCAAAAAGACAAATACGTGGATAACGCAGACTAATAGCGAAGCAAATAAAAAAGGTAACGAGCTTTATGCCAAATTTATCAAAGATGAAAGTAGTGCTGCTTTATGTGACGATTTTGTCATTTTAAAGTCAAAATTTGAGGCAAGCTACTATTTTTCTTCTGCAAAAGATGATCTAGTTCAATTTTATAAGGCTATAAATTTTCAGCCAAAAATGGGCGAGGTTGATAGTATCTCAAATCAGCTAATTTTAATAGCAAATATTTTAAAAAGTGAAGCATCTAAGGAGTCTATGAGACTTCTTGCAGCTTTTAGTATCTCATTTTTCTTACCTTATGCTAAACAGCTTTCAAAAGATATCCAAAAAGACGCGACTAGCAATTTTTATAAATCAATGGGATATTTTTTAGAGGATTTTTGCTTAGTTCTAGAAATTATTATTGGTAAGGCTTAGTTTTAAGCCTGTGCCATTTCTATCATTTGAGTTTTAATGCTTAAAATGTTATTTTGAATGGCTGACTGCTCTAAATTTAAGTAATGAAGCATTTGCATAGAATTACGATCTTTTAGGCTTTGGATGCTTGAAATCTTATGTGAAATATCTAGCTTTTGATCTTGTAATTTTTCTAAGTCTTTTTGTAACTGTATGGCACTTGCTTTATTAATAATTATAGGGGAAATTTTAGCATCTTCTCTTTGTTCTACATGTACTTCATTGCTTCTAACAATATCTTTCTTGTCATAGCCAGAAGATACTAACATGCTTGTTTTTGAGCTATTTGAAGAGATAGATGTATAGCCATCATGATAGAAAATATTTGAGTTCATATTCGCATCTATTTGCATATCATCCTTCCTCTTATAGATTATTTTTATTTTAAACTATATTCAATAGAAAATTAAAATAGTTTTTAAAAAGTTATATTTTGAATTATATTTCTATATCCTTAAAGATAAATTATATTTATAACTTTTTTGCAACTTTATAGTTAAAATACCCAGTTAAGTGCTATTTTGTTAAAATCACGCAAAACTAATTAAAGGTAAAGCTATGAAAAAAGATGAAAACGCACACAAAAAGATGTGGGAGGGTAGATTTAGCGAGGCTAGTTCGAAGCTGCTCGAGGAATTTAATGCTTCTATAAATTTTGATAAAAATCTTTTTAAAGAAGATATCGCCGGTAGCAAGGCTCACGCAAAGATGCTTGGAATTTGTGGAATTTTGAAAAAAAATGAGTCAGAGGCGATCATAAAGGGGCTTGATGAGGTTTTATCTGAGATAAGAGCGGGTAAATTTGAGTTTAAGTTAGAAGATGAAGATATACATATGGCAGTTGAGAAGCGCCTTAGCCAGATCATCGGCGCCGAGCTTGGTGGTAGATTGCACACAGCTAGAAGTAGAAACGACCAAGTTGCGATTGATTTTAAATTTTACGTATTGAAGAAAAATTTAGAAATTTCTTCATGTATAAAAGAACTCATCGCCACGCTTACAAATTTGGCAAAAAACCACAAAGATACGCTAATGCCAGGCTACACACATCTTCAACACGCTCAGCCAGTAAGCCTTAGCTATCACTTGCTAGCATATGCATTTATGTTTAAAAGAGATTTCGAGCGTTTTATTAGCTCCTATGAGCGAAATAACTTTAGTCCGCTTGGCTCAGCAGCCCTTGCAGGCACTCCTCATAAGATAGATAGAACTATCGTTGCAAGCGAGCTTGGCTTTGCAGATTGCACACAAAATGCGATGGATAGCGTGAGCGACCGTGATTTTGCGCTGGAAATTTTATTTAACATTAGCGTTTTTATGACGCACGCTTCTAGGCTTTGCGAGGAGCTCATACTTTGGAGTTCGCAAGAATTTGGCTTTGTAAGCATCAGTGACGCTTATAGTACAGGCAGCTCTATCATGCCACAGAAGAAAAACCCTGATGTCGCCGAGCTTATACGAGGCAAAACTGGACGCGTAAATGGAAATTTAGTAGCGCTACTAACTACGATGAAAGGTCTACCACTTGCTTATAATAAAGATATGCAAGAAGATAAAGAGGGCGTGTTTGACAGTGTCTCAACCATTTTAAGTTCGACTACCATCCTAAACGAGATGATAAAAACAGCTAAATTTAATGAAAAAAACATGCTAAAAGCGACAAAAACTGGGCATCTAAGTGCTACTGATTTGGCGGATTATTTAGTACGTGAAAAAAACATCCCGTTTAGAACGGCTCATTTTATCACAGGCAAAGCTGTTGCAAAGGCTGAAAGTTTAGGACTTGATTTGAGTGAATTAAATGAAGAGCAGCTAAAAAGTGTCGATGAAAATTTAGACGAAAATGCTATTAAATTTTTAGATCTTCACGCTTCAAAAGAGGCTCGCACTTCAAAAGGCGGCACGGCAAATAAAAGCGTTGATGAGCAGATAGAAATTTTAGACTACTGGCTTAAGAAAAAAGAGTTATAATTACGCAAAATCTACAAAATTTTAAAGGATGAAAAATGTTTTTTGATGGCAAGAATAAAGAGCTTTCTAGTAAAAATGAAGCTTTACAAAGAGAAAATGAAGCTTTAAAGGCTGAAATTTTAGCACTTAAAGAGGAGCTAAAAAAAGTTAAAACTTGCGAGCCAAAAGAGCAAGCCAAGGATAAGCAAGAGGCTGTAAATTTATTGCTTTCAAGTTATCAAGATGGTATAAATTTCTTGCAATTAACAATGGAAGAAAACCTAAAAATGCTTGAAAGTATAAATGGACTGAATGAAAAGACTTTCAAAGAGACAGGCGAACTCAAGTCGCAAACGGCTGAAATTTTAAACTCGATCGAGCAAGTAAGTCAGATGAGCAATGACCTTTCAAATGACGCTTCTTCGCTTAATGGAAGCGTAAATTCGATTGCTGAGATTATAAATCTAATTAAAGACATCTCAGATCAGACAAATTTACTAGCTCTAAATGCTGCGATCGAGGCGGCCCGTGCTGGTGAGCATGGACGAGGTTTTGCTGTCGTGGCAGATGAGGTTAGAAAGCTAGCTGAGCGCACTCAAAAAGCGACACTTGAAGTAGAAGTAAATATAAATGGCCTTAAGCAAAGTGCAAATACGATGATCGAAATGAGTGAGAATTTCTCAAAAATTTCTGCAAATGCTATGAAAATTTTAGGTGGATTTGAAGGAAACATCTCAAGCGTAAACTCAAATACGCAAAATATCCTAAATCAGGCTCTAAATGTTACAAATGAAGTCTATGTAAGTAATGGAAAAATAGATCATATAAATATGAAGCTAAATGGATATAGAGGTGTGCTTTTAAATGAATTTAATAAAATTCAAGATGTTCATGAGTGTAGATTTGGCAAATGGTATGAAAAAGATGTGAAAAATACTCTTGTAAAAGATGCCAAAATTCTCTCAAGTATCGCAGCTCATCATGAAAATGTTCATCATGGACTAGAAAAAGCGATGGTTATTTTTGCTGATAAAGACAAAGGAAATTTACCTGGCGTTGAAATATTAAAAGATGTCGAAAACTCAAGTAAAGTAGGTTTTGAAGAGTTGCTTGAAGCTATTAAGTCTGCAAGAAAATAAAATCTTAGACTCATGCTTTGAGTCTAAGATTTAGAAGTTATTAAAATGTGCTTTGTGGATCAGCTACGCCTTCGCTCCAGCCAAGCTTTGCTCCGCCAAGTAGGTGAAAATGTAGGTGCATAACTTCTTGACCACCGTTTTCACCGCAGTTTGTGATGAGGCGGTATCCGCTCTTATCAACACCCATTAAGGTCGCTACTTCTTGGATAAATTTTGTCATCTCTCCCATTAAAACCGGATCCATCTCTTGGAAATTTTTATAGTGTTTTTTTGGGATAATTAGGATGTGGATCGGTGCTTTTGGATTTATGTCATTAAAAGCTAGAAATTTCTCGCTTTCAAGCACTTTGTTGCAAGGAATTTCACCAGCTACGATCTTTTCAAATATGGTCATTTTAGCTCCTTTGAAATTTTGCAAAATTATATCAAAGTGTGCTTAAATTTCGTGCTCTTTATCTTGATTTTAACTCTTTTTCTATAAAATCGACTCAAAAATTTATAAAGGCAAAAAATTGCAAGATTTCGTTAATAAAATCAAAAATGAAATTTCAACGCTTGATGATTTGGAAAAAGTCAGGGTAGAAATTTTTGGCAAAAAGGGCATCTTGGCGCAAGGCTTTGCAAAGCTAAAAGAGCTTGGTGAAGATGAGAAAAAGGAATTTGCAGCAAATTTAAACAAGCAAAGAGATGAGCTTGGCGCGCTAATAGAAGCTAAAAAGGCTGAGCTTAGCGAGCAAGAGATAGATAACAAGATGAAAAAAGAGGCCGCTGATATCACGCTATTTAATGAGCCTGTTGCTAGTGGAGCGCTGCACCCTGTTATGGCTACGATGGATAAGATAATTGAGTACTTTTTAGCTCTAAATTTCTCACTTGAAACTGGACCACTTATAGAAGATGATTTTCACAACTTTGAAGCGCTAAATTTACCAAAATACCACCCAGCAAGGGATATGCAAGATACATTTTACCTAGATGATTTTAGACTTTTAAGGACGCATACGAGCCCAGTTCAGGTGCGAACTATGCTAAATCAAAAGCCGCCTATTCGTATGATAGCGCCAGGTACTGTCTTTAGACGTGATATGGATTTAACGCATACACCGATGTTTCACCAAGTCGAGGGCCTTGTGGTGGAGGATGCTGAGAAAGTTAGCTTTGCAAATTTAAAATCAATGCTTGAAGATTTTTTAAAACATATGTTTGGCGATGTGCAAGTGCGTTTTCGTCCTAGCTTCTTTCCATTTACGGAGCCTAGTGCCGAAGTTGATATTAGTTGTATATTTTGCCATGGCAAGGGCTGCAGAGTGTGCAAGCAGACTACTTGGCTTGAAGTGCTTGGATGTGGAGTTGTTGATCCAAATGTATTTAAGGCGGTTGGCTATAAAAATGTAAGTGGATACGCTTTTGGTCTTGGCGTTGAGAGATTTGCGATGTTGCTTCATAGAGTGCCTGATTTGAGGTCACTTTTTGAGGGAGATTTAAGATTGTTGGAGCAGTTTAAATGATAATTTCAAAGCATTGGTTAAACGAGTGGATCGACCTTAGCGAGGTTAGTGGCGAGACACTTTCAAAGACATTAAATTCTATCGGGCTAGAGGTTGATAGCTATAAAGAGATAAATTTACCAAAGAGTATTGTGGTTGGCTACATAAAAAGTAGAGAGAAACACCCAGATGCTGATAAACTAAGCATTTGTCAAGTGGATGTTGGTGGAGAGACGCTTCAGATCGTGTGTGGGGCTAAAAACGTTGAAGCTGGCCAGTTTGTGCCAGTTGCACTTATTGGCACGACTATGCCAAATGGTCTTGAGATAAAAAAAGCAAAGCTAAGAGGTATCGAGTCAAGTGGTATGATCTGCTCTTCAAGTGAGCTGGGACTTCCAAAGGTAAACGATGGAATTTTACCGCTTGATGAGAGCATCGGTAAACTAAAACTTGGTACAAGTCTTAGCGAATTTGAGGTATTTAAAGATACGATAATTGAAGTTGATGTCACAGCAAACAGAGGCGATTGCCAAAATTTACATGGCATCGCAAGAGAAATTTGTGCAGCGCTTGATCTAAATATGAAAGATAGTCACGAAGACGATGAGAGCGAAAATTTACTAGGTATTGGCAGAATAGCTTCTGTGCGAGTAGAGGATAAAGTAAGTGGGTCATTTTTGTATAAGGCTTTTGAGCTAAAAGAAGGACTATATGAAAATCTAATAACTCGTATGCGTCTAGCATTAATAGAGTGCCAAAAGACAAATTTAGTTGAGAGACTGCTTGAATACGCGACATTTTGCACGGGTGTTTTATTTAGGGCTTATGATCACGCTAAACTTGTAAGTGAAGGCGAAAAGGCTGTTTTTGATATAAAAAATGGCGAAAATGGCGAATGTGTCGTTTATTGCGGTGATAAAAATTTAGGCATTGCTGGAATTTACCAAAGTGACGTAGCAAGAGTAGATGAGAAGTCAAAAGTGATCCTAGTAGAAGCTAGCTACGTAAAGCCAGATGTAGTTTCAAAAGCTATTTTTGAAAATAAAAATTTACCAAAGGGTGATCAAATTTATCGCTCAAGTCGTGGTAGCGAGCCAAATTTAGCTTATGGTGCGGATTATTTATTTAAAAGACTTGCTAATTTTAAAGATGCTCTAAATCTCTTTGCTGGCTCACAGCAGTCGCTTTTAAATACCGAGTCTATAACACTAAGCATCTCTCTTTTTGAGCTTAAAAATATGATCGGTCAAGATATTGCTAGAAATGATGTCGTTAAAATTTTAAAGAAACTTGGCTTTGAGATCGCAGTAAATGTTGAGCAAGAAAGCTTTAACGTAAAAGTGCCGTTATTTCGCCATGATATAGTAAATTCTCACGATGTTTGCGAGGAGATCGTAAGGATAGTAGGCATAGACAATATTGCCTCAAAACCACTAAATTTCTCTGAGAAAAATAGGCTAAATAAGACATATTTTGACTATAAAAACGCCCTAAATTTAAGGCGTAGAGCAGCTAATAATGGCTTTTTTGAAAGTGTGCACTATGTCTTTGATAGTGAGGATGAGCTTAGCGAGTTAAATTTTAAATCATGCAAAGTTAAGATACTAAATCCTATAAATAACGAGCTAAACACGCTTAGACCGACACTTGTTAATCACCTTCTAAGCTCAAGCGAGAAAAATATCAAAAACTCGAAACGCTCAGTTAGACTATTTGAGCTTGGAGAAATTTTTGATGAAAATGCAAATCAGGGCTTAAATTTAGGCTTTGTTGTGTCTGGACTTTTAAAAGAGCCGACTCTGATAAACGGTGCAAAAGGTGAGGAGGCAAATTTCTACGCATTTGCATCGATGGTGCAAAACGTCATAGGTAAATTTGAGCTAAAACCTTGCCAGGGCATCTCATATCTTAGCCCATACGAGCAAGCACACATCTATCAAAATGGCGAAAATATCGGCTATATCGGTAGAGTTGACGCAAGAGTTGAGGCAAAGAGAGATCTGCCAAGAACATATGTTTGCGAGATTGATTTTGCTAAGCTTAAATTTGAGCCAATTTTGGCAGTGCCTTACTCTAAATTTCAAAGCACAACAAGGGATCTTAGCCTTATTGTGCCTGAAAATTTCGAGGCTGGACAAATTTATGAGTGCATAAGAGGGCTAAATCTAAAAGAGCTAAAGGAATTTTTACCAGTTGATATCTACAAAGATGCAAAGCTAAATGGCTCGATCAGTCTTAGCCTTAAATTTACATTCCAAGATATGGAAAAAACACTCGAGGATGACGATATAAACGCACTTATGGATAAAATTTTAAGCGAGCTAAAAGAGAAACTAAATATCGGAATAAGATGAGAATTTATCCATTAGAAAAAAGTCTAAATTTAACCATCGACGACATTGCAGCCGATAAGTCTATCTCGCATAGATGCGCGATCTTTTCGCTTTTAAGCGACAAACCATCTCACGTTAGAAACTATCTAAGAGCAGGCGATACGCTAAATACCTTAAAAATAGTCGAGCTTTTAGGCGCAAAAGTTGAGGACAATGGTTTCGAAATAACGATCACACCGCCGCAAAAGATAAAAGAGCCAAATGAAATCTTAGAGTGTGGCAACTCTGGTACGGCGATGAGGCTTTTTATGGGATTATTAGCCGCACAAGAGGGCTTTTTTGTGCTAAGTGGTGATAGATATTTAAACTCGCGTCCAATGGCTAGAATAGCAAAACCTCTAAATGATATGGGTGCAAAGATAGATGGTGCAAACAACGCAAATAACGCTCCGCTTTGCATAAGAGGAACAAAATTTGAAAGATTTAGTTTTGAGAGCAAGATCGCCTCAGCTCAGGTAAAAAGTGCGCTTTTACTAGCGGCTCTTTACTCAAATGGCTGCAAATTTAGTGAGCCAGAGCTAAGCAGAGATCATACTGAGCGTATGCTAGCTGGCATGGGAGCTGATATAAAGCGTGACGACCTAGAGATCACACTGGAACCGATGAACTCGCCACTTGCGCCACTTGATATAGACGTGCCAAATGACCCAAGCTCGGCATTTTTCTTCGCGGTCGCAGCTTTAATCATCCCAAATTCGCATATCATTTTAAAAAATATCTTGCTAAATAAAACTCGCATCGAAGCTTACAGGATTTTAGAAAAAATGGGTGCTGAGATAAAATTTCACAAAACCTCAAGTAAATACGAAGATATCGGTGATATCGAGGTTGAATACTCACCAAATTTAAAAGGTATAGAAGTTAGCGAAAATATTTCGTGGCTTATCGATGAAGCCCCAGCTTTAGCCATCACATTTGCCTGCGCCAAAGGCCAAAGTAAGCTAATAAATGCCAAAGAGCTTCGTGTAAAAGAGAGCGATAGAATTGCTGTCACGATAAATGCTTTAAAGCAGTGCGGCGTTGATGCTAGCGAGCTTGAAGATGGCTTTATCATAAATGGCTCTGAGGCTAAATTTGCCACGATAGATAGCCACGGAGATCACAGGATTGCTATGAGCTTTGCTGTGCTTGGACTAAAATGTGGCATGCAGATAGAAAAGAGCGAATTTATCGCCACCTCATTCCCAAATTTTGCTGAAATTTTAAAGAAAATGGGAGCTAAAATTGAAGATTGAGCTTGCTAGTAGTTATGGATTTTGCTTTGGTGTAAAAAGGGCGATAAAGATTGCTGAAAATGCAGGAGATGCTGCGACCATTGGGCCACTCATTCATAATAACGAAGAGATAAACAGGCTTGAGAAAAACTACAATGTAAAAACACTTGAGGGCATAGATGAGCTAAAAGATGAGAAAAAGGCTATCATCCGCACTCATGGCATCACTAAAAATGACCTTGCGGAGCTAAAAAAAACCGATATAAAAGTGATCGATGCAACTTGCCCATTTGTGACAAAGCCACAACAAATTTGTGAAAAAATGAGTGAAGAGGGCTATGACGTGGTGATCTATGGTGACGTGCACCACCCTGAAGTAAAGGGCGTGAAGTCATATGCCAAGGGTAACGTCTACGTCGTGCTTGAAGAGAGCGAGCTAGAGGGTATTAAATTTAAACAAAAGGTTGCACTTGTTAGCCAAACGACTAGAAAAGTTGAGAAATTTATGCAGATCGCAAACTATCTCATGCTTCATGTAAAAGAAGTGCGCGTTTTTAACACCATCTGCAACGCAACATTTGAAAACCAAGAGGCTGCTAAAAATTTGGCAAAAAGAGCTGATGTGATGATAATAATTGGTGGAAAAAATAGCTCAAATACAAAACAACTCTACCTAATATCTAAAAATTTCTGCGAAGATAGCTACCTGATAGAAAGCGAAGAAGAGCTTGAAAAGTCATGGTTTGATGGCAAAAATTTGTGTGGCATAAGTGCGGGTGCAAGTACGCCTGACTGGATCATACAAAAAGTCGTTGATAGAATCAAAAAAGTATAAAATTTATCCTAGCTAAAGCCACAATTAACTATAATAAGCCAATTTGCCTCTACTGGCATAATAAAATTTAAAGGATCAAGATGGCTGTGAACAAAAGTGTTCAATTAGGAAAAGCAAAAGACGAAGATATCGAAGATATCGATTTTGCTGCGATGTTAGAGGAGTCTTTTAAAAAGACTGAAGAAGATAGTGACGCAAAGATCGTCAGTATCAATGGCGATGAGGTTTTAATCGACGTTGGCAAGAAATCAGAGGGCATTTTAAATGTTTCTGAGATCACTGATGCAAATGGCAACCTGACGCATAAAGTTGGCGATACGATCAAAGTTGTAATAACTGGATCAAGAAATGGAAGACCTATAGTGTCGCACAAAAAAGCACTTAGAAAAGAGAAAGTTAAAGCTTTCATCGAAGCTTACGATCCTGAAAATTCTGGCGAAATCGACGTAAAAGTAGTTGGAAAAAATAAAGGTGGCTTTATCACTCAAGATGTAAATGGCGTGGAATTTTTCTTACCAAAAACTCACAGTGGCTTTAAAAATGCTGAAGGAGTAATTGGTAAAACATATAAAGTAAGAGTTATAAAAATTGATAAAGAAGAAAATAGCATAGTTGTCTCTAGAAAGAAAATTTTAGATGACGACCGCAAAAAGCGTAAAGAAGCTCTATCAAGCATAGTAGAAAATGATAGCGTTATAGAGGGTACAGTTAAAAAAATCACAACTTATGGTATGTTTGTTGATGTTGGTGGAGTCGATGGGCTTGTGCATTACAGTGAGATAAGTTATAAAGGCCCAGTAAATCCTAGTTCACTATATAAAGAAGGCGATAAAGTTTTAGTTAAAGTTATCAGCTATGACAACGAAAAACGTCACTTGTCTTTATCTATCAAGGCAGCTACTCCAGATCCTTGGGAAGAGATCATAAATGATGGACTAGAGGTTGGTGACACTATCAAAGTTACAGTTAGTAATATTGAGCCTTACGGCGCATTTGTTGATCTTGGAAATGATATTGAAGGATTTTTACATATATCTGAAATTTCATGGGACAAAAATATCAAAAATCCAAAAGATCACATCAGCGAAGGCCAAGAGATTGATGTTGAGGTTATTGAGATAGATGCAAAAGGACACCGCCTAAGAGTAAGCCTTAAAAATTTACTTCCAAAGCCATTTGATGAGTTTAAGGCAAAACACAAAGAGGGTGACGTAGTAAAAGGCGTTGTGACAACTATCACAAATTTTGGCGCATTTGTTAGAGTGGGTTGCGTTGAAGGCTTGTTGCATAACGAAGACGCATCTTGGGATAGAAACGATAAATGCAAAGATATGTTTAAAGCTGGTGACGAGCTTGAAGTAAAAATCATCAAAATCGATAGTGCTGAACAAAAAGTTTCACTTAGCCTAAAAGACCTAAAACAAAGTCCAGTTCAAGTATTTGCCGATAAATTTAATGTAGGCGATATCGTAAAAGGAACAATTCGCGACATTAAAGACTTTGGTGTGTTTGTAGAGCTTGGCGATAACGTTGATGCACTAATCCGCAAAGAAGATCTAGGTGGTGTAGATGTTAGCACACTTAAGATCGGCGATGAGATCGAAGCAGCTATCGCATTTATCGATGAGAAGAAAAATAGAATTCGCCTGAGCATACGTCGTTTAGCAAAACAAAAAGAGCGTGAAGTGTTAAATGAGATCAATGATAATGATGATAAAGTAACACTTGGCGATATCATAAAAGAACAATTACTTTAGTTTAAATGGGCAGACGCGTACTTTTATTAGTAGTTGTCCTGCTATTTGTAATATTGGGATTGGTTGGAATTTCTCTTGTTAAATTTGCAAGTGTAAATTTCAGCCAGATACATGAAGAAAATATCACAAATGAGCAAAATTTAACCAAAAATACAACCAGCAATATTAACTGGATGAGTGAGCTAGCAACTATTAGAAAAAGAGATTATGTGCTGCCTGTAAATGAAATTTTTATAGAATACAACCGACCCAAAATAGAAAAACCAAAGATTACTGCATATGAGCTTTTGATAGATAAAAATGATATCTATTCAATGTTTTGTTTGATGCAGACTTTAAGAAAAAGTGAGGTTGATTTTACTGTTGTAAAAGATGGTGCAAAAAGCCAGATATTTTTAAATACTCAAGACTCTAAGCTTCTACAAAATATCATTTTAGAACTAAGAGTTTATGATATCCACTCAAGTGTGAGAGAGGTAAAATTATGAAGACTATCATTGTTTGCGATGCGATACATCCAGTAGGTTTTGAACTTTTAAAGAAAGAGCAAGATATAAACGTAATAGACGCAGTTAATACGCCCAAAGATGAACTTTTAAAAATTTTAGGCGAGGCTGATGTTGCTATAACAAGAAGCTCAACTGAAGTAAACGAGGCCTTTTTAAACGCTGGTAAAAAACTAAAAGCTATCGTTAGAGCTGGTGTTGGTGTAGATAATGTCGATATAGAAGGATGCTCAAGGCGTGGCATAATAGCTATGAACGTTCCAACTGCAAACACTATTGCCGCGGTTGAGCTAACAATGGCGCATATGCTAGCTTCAGCTAGATCCCTTGAATACGCTCACAACGATCTAAAACTAGATAGAATTTGGAAACGCGAGAAGTGGTATGGGGTTGAGCTTTTTAAGAAAAAGCTTGGTGTGATCGGCTTTGGAAATATTGGCTCAAGGGTAGCCGTTCGTGCAAAAGCTTTTGGTATGGAGATCATTGCTTATGATCCATATATTGACCCATCTAAAGTTATCGATATGGGCGGTACTTACACTAAAAATTTTGATGATATTTTAGCATGTGATTTTATCACGATCCATACACCAAAGACTAAAGAGACAACCAATATGATAGGCGCTAAAGAGATCGCAAAAATGAAAGATGGTGTAAGACTTATAAACTGTGCTAGAGGTGGTCTTTATAATGAAGAAGCGCTTTATGAAGGACTAAAAAGTGGCAAGATAGCATTTGCTGGTATTGATGTTTTCACAAGAGAGCCAGCAACTGATCATCTACTTCTTGATCTAAACAATGTAAGCGTCACCCCACACCTTGGAGCAAATACGCTTGAATCACAGCGAAATATCGCAGTTGAGGCAGTCGAACAAGCTATTTTAGCAGCTCGCGGTATAAGCTATCCAAATGCGTTAAATTTACCTATAAAAACAGAAGATCTACCGCCATTTGTTGAGCCTTATATCGATCTTACAAGTAAGATGGCATTTCTTGCTGCACAGATAAATAAAAGCGTTATCAAGGCTATCCGTATAGAAACTCACGGTCAGATTAGCGAATATGCAAATTCAATGCTAACTTTTGCAATCGTGGGCGCCTTAAAAGAGAGTCTTGGTGATGCGATAAATTATGTAAATGCTAAATTTTTATGCGATGAAAAAGGCATAGTGACCGAAACTAGCCTTGGCGGAGATAGCATTTTTAAAAATAAAATCACAGTTCGCTTAACTACTGAAAATGGCATTGTAACCGTTGGTGGAACGGTATTTGGTGAAAATCAGCAACGCATCGTAACGATAAATGGTTTTAAGACTGACTTTAAACCAAAAGGTAAGATGATCATCTTTAAAAATCATGACGTGCCAGGCGTTATCGCTCAGATTAGTAAAATTTTAGCTGATGAAAAGATCAATATCGCAGACTTCCGCCTTGGTAGAGATGATCACAATATGGCACTTGCTGTCATCTTGGTTGATGAACATATAAAAGCAGAAACGTTAGAGAGGCTAAACGCACTTGAAGCTTGCGTTTGGGCTCAATACGCAGTTATATAAAATTTTGAAAGGATAAAAAATGGCTTCATATTCAATGGGCGATCTAAAAAAAGGGCTAAAGATCGAGATCGATGGCGTTCCTTATAAAATCGTAGAATATCAACACGTTAAACCGGGCAAGGGTGCAGCTTTTGTTCGTGCAAAAATCAAATCTTTTATCGATGGAAAGGTGCTTGAAAAGACTTTTCATGCAGGCGATAAATGCGAGCAACCACATCTTGAAGAAAAAGAGATGCAGTATCTTTATGATGATGGTGAGTATTGTCAGTTTATGGATACGGTTACTTATGAACAAGTTGCTATTAGCGATGAGGATGTGGGTGATGTTAAAAAATGGATGATCGATGGCATGATGGTTGAAATTTTATTTCACAATGGCAATGCAATCGGCGTTGAAGTACCGCAAGTAGTTGAGCTAAAGATAGTTGAGACTCCACCAAATTTCAAGGGTGATACACAAGGCGGTAAAAAGCCAGCTACTCTTGAGAGTGGTGCGGTAGTTCAGATACCATTTCACGTACTTGAAGGCGAAGTTATCCGTGTGGATACTGTTCGCGGCGAGTATATCGAGCGTGCGAATAAATAAAGCAGTTTAATCTTTCTTACTAAATTTACGTTTAGTAAGCCTAATTCTTAGCTAAAGTCACTATTTAAAAAGTATTGGCTTTAGCAAAAAACTTCATTTCATACATTGTAAAATTTCAAATAGTGTTAGCTTAGAATACACAAAATTTTTATATTTTATAAAAATCCAAATATAGTCAAACATCGGCTCGTAAAATCTTTAAGAATCAAAAAATATATAAAATAATGAAAATTCTTAGCGAGATAGGCTAACGCTTTAACTATAAAATTTTTATATTAGGATAGTAGAACCATAAGTCAAAAATAGGGAAAAACGAGACGGTTTCCCGTCTCGGTAGCTAGCATTAAGCCGACTTTTCTTTGAGATATTTGTTTATAAGAGTTGTGATCTCTTCACCGTGAGGAAATCTCGCTTCATCATTTCCGATGCGATCTTTCTTAGAAAATATAACATCTCCATCAATCTCGACGATGAAATTTCCACCATCACCTATAACCTTTTCGACTCTTGCATCACTAAAGTTCGCTTTTATTTCATCTTCTACACGAGAAGCTACCGGACGATAGTTTCAAGAGTTGCAGTAAATAATTTTTACTTGCATGCTCTGTCCTTTCTTGTGAAATAAGCCAATATTATATAAAATTTTACTTAACAAATAAAACATATTATTGTAAAGGATAAATTTATGAAAAAAGTTGCTGTGATTTTAGCTGATGGATTTGAGGAGATAGAAGCACTAACTTCTGTTGATGTTTTACGTAGAGCTGGAGCGATAGCTTCTATTGTTGGGCTAAATGACGTAAACATCAAAGGATGTCACAATATAAGTGTAAAGGCTGATGTGACACTTCGCGAGATGAAGGAGCTAGACTACGATGCGATCGTCCTTCCTGGGGGACTTCCAGGAGCTAGCAATCTAGCAAACGATACAAGGCTCAAAGCAATTTTGCAAAATTTTGATAAAAGCAATAAGCTTATTTGTGCCATTTGTGCTGCTCCTATGGTACTTGAGAGTGCTGGTGTGCTAAAAGATCATTTTGTTTGTTATCCAGGATTTGAAGAAAATGTAAGAAGTGATAAAAGGGGCTATGATAACGGCAAGAGTGTATTGAGGGATCAAAATATTATTACAGCAAAAGGTCCTGCTGTTTCAATGGAATTTGCACTTTTTATAGTTAAAAATTTACTTGGCGATGAAGCCTATCTTCAAGTAAAGAATGATTTACTTTATAAATAGCTTATAAAGATAAAATAATTTTTTATTTAATTATTCTTTTTAAACTTAAAATTAGATTTTGTTTAGTGATAGTTATAGAAGCTCTATATATACGAGTTTGTATCTTTTAAGAATATTTTTCAAAAAAATATAATAAATTTTTGATTTTTTACATCTTTTTGACGAAAATTAGCTATTATCACACTAACCGAATAAATCGGTAATTTTTTTAAGGAACACTCCTGTGAATATTTATGTAGGAAATTTGTCGTATAGAACGACAGAGGCAGAATTAAAGGAAGCCTTTGCACAATTTGGTGAAGTAAGGCGAGCAAAAATAGTAAAAGATAGAGAAACTGATCGTTCAAAAGGCTTTGGATTTGTTGAAATGGACGATGCAAATGAGGGACAAAAGGCTATAGACGCGCTAAATGAAAAAGAACTAGGCGGACGTACTTTAAGGGTAAATGAGGCTAGACCAAGAGATTAATGACTATTTGCCACCAAATGGTGGCATAGCATCCCGCATAGCTCCTACTCCTAGTGGTTTTTTGCATGCTGGCAATGCTTATAACTTCATCCTGACTTATCTTTTGACACGTTCGGCAAGCGGCGTTTTGCACTTACGTATTGATGACTATGACCTTGGTAGATACCGGCAAGAATTTGTTCAAAATATCTTTGATGTTTTAGAATTTTTAGGGCTTGAATATGATAAAGGGCCAATTAGCGTAAGTGACTTTGAGCGTAATTTTAGCTTTAAAGTAAGAGCTAAAAGATACGAAGATGTACTTGAAAAATTAGATGAAATTTATATCTGCGAGTGTTCAAGAACTACAAAAAATGCCTATAAAAACGGCATTTACACTAAAATTTGTAAAAATAAAAACCTAAAATTTATAAAAGACAAGACCGCGATTAGACTAAGCGTGAATGAGGGCGACCCTCTTGGTAGGCTTTTGACAGAGCAAATGGGCGATTTTGTGATTTATAAAAAAGATTTTACTCCGGCTTACAACTTTGCAAGTGTGATAGATGATGAAGATATGGGCGTAAATTTGGTTATTAGAGGGGAAGACCTGCTATCTTGCACGCTAGCTCAAAGATACCTTGCAAAAAGGCTAAATTTTAGATTTTTTAATGCTAATTTTATTCATCATAAGCTACTTTTAAAAGATGGCAAAAAGCTCTCAAAAAGCTCAAAATCACCGCCAATTAATCTAAAAGATAGCCCGCAAATTTATTACAAAATTTTGGCAAATGATCTTGGTTTAGATATAAAATCAGCGGACAAAATCCAAAATCTACTTTATGAGTTTAAGCTAAAAAATATTGCAAAAAATTTTTGCAAAGTATGAGCTAAATTTATACTATATATGCAGTTTGTCCCCGCCTTAATATTTTGCTTTGATTATCTAAGCTTTGTCTCGAAAAATGCGTTAAAAAGCGAGTTTATGCCTTGCTTTGTAAATTTCTCCATTATCTTTTCGATCTGCGGTTTTTCTTGCCAAACTGGCTCATCTACGAGGCTCATTTTTACTAGCTCGTTTTGAGCGTCCATGTAGCTACCGAGGCTATCAATTAGTCCCATTTTTAGGGCGTTGTGTGCCAAAAAGACCCTTGCATTTGCCCACTCATCTTTTTTCTTGATATCTAAATTTCTAGCCTCTGCCACGTCACTTACAAAGAGCATGTAAGCGTCATTTACGAGCCCTTGTAAGCTCTCACGCTCTTGCTTGCTCCAGCTCCTCATAAAGGTGCCAGCCTCTTTAAACTCGCCAACCTTCACCACCTGCTCGCTCACTCCTAAATTTTTGGCTAAATTTTCGATGTTTGCCCCTTGCATGATGACGCCAATGGAGCCGATGAAAGCGCCTGGGTTTGCGACGATAGTATTAGCATTTACGCCAGCGTAGTAGCTGCCGCTTGCCATGTTTCCAGCTGCGTATGCGAGTACTTTTTTGCTCTCTTTTAGTCGCTTGACCGCCATGGCTAGCTCCACGCTAGGACTTAGCGCGCCGCCTGGACTATCGATGTAGAGTAGCACGCCTTTGATGTTGCTATCAAGCCTTGCTTTTTCTAGCGCATCTAAAATTTCGCTTGTGTCCATTATCGTGCCGGTGATGTCTATGCGGGCTAAATTTGGCTCTTTCATCTTGCCATCTGGCGCGAAAATCAAAAATAAGATCAGCAAAAATACGAGCGCCTTAAAGTAGTTATTGATAAATTTAAAAATTCCCAAAAATCCTTTAAAAATAAGCCTTAAAATTTGCAAATTTTACCTCCGATATATAGTTTTTTTGCTTCATTTGTGTGAAGTATGAGCTGAAGTATTAGCTCGCTATCATCGCACTCTTGATCGCTATAGACTGCAAGATTAGCAGCAAGCCCAGCCTTTATCTCGCCGTTATTTGTCCTAAGTGCCTTTGCTCCACCATGCGTTGCAGCAACAAAAAGCCTAGTGGCAAGCTCGTTTAGATCAAGGCTGGCGTGGGTAAATAGGGCAGCTCTTAGTTCATGCCAAAAATTTAGGCTGATATTTGAGCTAAGGCCGTCTGTGCCGATATTTAAGTTGACATCATTTTTAAAAATTTCTTTTAAATTTAGCGCCTTTTTGCCAAGTAACCTATTTGAAACGGCGCAGTGCGTCACGCTGTGATGCGGCTTAAATTTAGCAAAATCGCTCACATAAACGCAGTGCGTAAATAGAGTATTTATCTCACGAAACATCGCAAAGTAGCCATTTGCGTCATACATCGGCTTTGGATCTTGGCTAAATCTTAAAAGATGCTTTTTAAAGCCACCGCTGCCGTGCTCTAGCCACTGCTTTTCAGCATTGCTCTCTAAAAAGTGCGTGCTAACAAGAAGATCGTCTTTTTTGGCTATCTCAAGGGCGGCTTTAGCGAGCTTTGGGTGCACAGAGTAGGGCGAGTGCAGCGAGATAGCTGGGGTAAAATTTTTACTTTTATAGCCCTTTGTTTTTTCAAATTTAGCTAAGAAATTTTGCAAATTTTGCTGAACCATTTGCTCGCTTGAGCCTAAAATTTCACTAAAAAGTACGACTTTTAGAGGGCTAGCGGCTAAAATTTCAAGCTCCGAGCCAAAGCTAGATATCTCGCCAATGGTGCAAACTCCACTTTTTAGCAGAGAATTTATGGCCTCATTCATTGCTTTTTTAGCGTCCATTTTGGCTAGCTCGCCACCTTTATCGATGATAGAGCCAAGCCACTTTATAAAATCGCCATATTTTAGTGTGCTAACGTTTGAGCTAAACTCCAAATGAACGTGCGTATTTACAAAGGCTGGGGCGATCACACTATCACCAAAGTTAAAAATTTTCGCCTCTTTAAATTTCTTTTGCGCCTCTTTTTCGCTTGTAATTTCTAAAATTTTATCATTATCAATGACGACACAAGAATTTCTTAAAATTTTTGGATTTTCTCCGCCAGTGATGATCTTTTTTGCTTTTAAAATTTCCATTTCTAGCCTTAAATTTTTGTTATTGTAGCGAAAATTTAGGAACGAAAATGTATAATTTGGGCTATTTAATCAAAAAGGAGTGACATGGATAAGAAGCTAAAAATAATGGTTATCCAAGGCCCAAATATCAATATGCTTGGTGCTAGAGAGCCAGGAATTTACGGCGTTATGAAGATGGAGGATATCCACTCTCAAATGAAGATCGTTGCCGATCAGAATGACGTTGAGATCGAGTTTTTTCAAAGCAACCTTGAGGGCGAGCTAGTCGATAAGATCCAAGAGTGCTTGGGCGATGCTGATGGCATCATCATAAACCCAGCTGCTTACACTCACACATCTATCGCTATCCGTGACGCGCTAAGTGCGGTTGCGCTGCCAGTTATCGAGGTGCATATCAGCAACGTTTATAGAAGAGAAGAGTTTCGCCACAAAAGCCTCATTGCACCAGTTGCAGCAGGCCAGATCGTGGGCTTTGGACCAGTTGGCTATCATTTGGCGATGATAGGCATGCTTCAAATTTTTGAGCAAATCAAAGCAGTAAGAGCAAATCAAAAAGCACAATGAATTTCATCTTAAAGGACGAAAACGCCGTATTTTATGAGTGCGGTTACAGCTGCGATAATGAGTTTTTGCTATGCCTTGATGGCGTAAAATACTTTTTTACGGATGCGAGGTACTATTTTGAGGCAAAAAGCTGTGTAAATACAGGTGTAGTCGTTCTTTTAGCGCAGAGAAATTTAATAAGCGAGGTGCGGGCATTTTTAAGAAAGATGAAGCCAAGCAGCCTTGTTTTTAACCCTGATGAGCTAAGTTTAAGTGAATTTAACGCGCTTAGCAAGGGCTTTAAGATAAATTTCAAGCCAAAGGCAAATTTCTCTAGGCTAAAGAGAATTTGCAAAAGCGAAGATGAGATAAAAATTTTAAAAAAAGCTAGCGAATTTGGAGCTAAATGCTTTGATGAATTTGCTAAATTTGTGCGTGAAAATGGCGAGGGGATGAGCGAAAAAGAGCTTCATTTTAACGCCTCGCTCATCTTTAGACAAAAAAACGAGCTAGGTCTTAGCTTTGATCCGATCGTAGCTATAAACGAAAATGCCGCAAAGGCGCACGCGCTGCCCGGGGATAAAATTTTAAAAAAAGGCGATTTGCTATTACTTGACGCTGGGGTGAAATTTAAGCGTTACTGCTCTGACCGCACCAGAACTGCTTGCTTTGATGAAAATTTTAACTTCTCAAAGGAGCAAAAATTTAAAAACGCAAAGATGCAAGAAATTTACGAGATCGTAAAAGAGGCTCAGGCTGCTGCGATAAAGGTCGCTAGAGCTGGCGTTAGGGCGTGTGAGATAGACCTTGCAGCAAGAAGCGTGATAGCAAGGGCTGGATATGAAAAGGCTTTTTTTCACTCGACAGGACACGGCGTGGGTGTCGATATACACGAGCTTCCAGTCATCTCAGCAAGGAGCGAAACGCTCATAAAAAAGGGTATGGTCTTTAGCGTGGAGCCTGGAATTTATCTTGAAAATGAATTTGGCGTGCGTATCGAGGACGTGGTGGTCGCAAGAGAAGGTGGGTGCGAGATTTTATGAGGCTAGCTGGAGCAAGAAAGATCGTAAAAAGCCGTTTTTGCCCTAGTTTTTTTCATAAAAGAGATGAGTTTAAGTATGAGGCGCTAGTTGGCATGGGTGGCAACATCGGTGATAGCGCAAAGAGGTTTGATAAATTTATAAGAGCGATTAGCGAAGATAGGCGTTTTCACGTAGTTGAAGTCTCACCTATCCTTATAAATGCAGCTTTTGGCTACGAAGCGCAGGATGATTTTAGTAACGCTGTTATAAATTTACAAACATCTATGAGCCCTCGGGATTTACTAAAAATTTTGGGGCACTATGAGAGTAAATTTAAGCGCGTGAGGATGTTTAAAAATGCACCACGCACGCTTGATCTGGACATTTTGTATTTTAGTAAAAAAGTCTATAAGACGCCGCACCTTATCGTTCCACACCCAGGAGCCGATAAGAGGCTTAGCGTGATCGTGCCACTAGGGCTTATGAGAGGTTAAAAGGATATAAATGGCTACAAAATTTCATACTTTTACAGGCGAGAGCACCATCGAGGCTTTGAAAAAGGCTCAAGAAACGTGCGGTGAAAAAGCCATACTAGTTACTACAAAGCAGATTCAAGCCAAAACGATAAATAAAAAGCCGCTTTATGAAATTTTAGTAAGCGTCGAAGAGGACGATGTAAAGCAGCCCACAAAACCAAATACAAAAGCCATAAATTACGAAAATGCCTATTCTAAATTTAATAAAAACTATGAACCTACTAAGCCAAAATTTGAGATAAAAGAAGAACCGGCTAAATTTGAGGCAAAGACAGCATCACCAGAGCCTTATGATCCAAACGAGAGCGTGCTTTTAAATATCTCAGCTGCTGCAAAAGAGATAAGCACTATCGCAAATGTAAATATCGATGACGTCAAAGATAAAGAGTCAAGCATACCAAACGGCATGAATAAAAAAATAGACGATGTGGCAAAGCAAGTAAGCGCGCTAAGCGAGAAAATAGGGCTCATAACTGACATGATCTGGGACGAAAAAGCCCCAAATCGCAATAATCTCTCGATCCCGCCGGAGTTTGCTAGCATCTATAAACTCGCAAAACAAAGCGGCATGAAAGAGGAGCATTTAGAGGCGATCATGCAAACGACGCTTGAAAATTTGCCAGTCTCGATGAAGAGCAATCCAACCGCAGTAAAGAGATACTTCTACTCACTTTTGCGGAATATGCTACCTTGCAGAAAAGAGCCAAGCGATAAAAAACAACGTATTATGATGCTAGTTGGCCCAACCGGAGTTGGTAAGACGACGACTCTTGCAAAGCTAGCTGCTCGTTTTGCATACGGCAATGAAAAGCGCTATAAAACAGGTATCATCACGCTTGATACATATCGTATTGGAGCGGTTGAGCAGCTATTTCAATACGCTAAAATGATGAAGCTACCTATTCTCGATGTCATTGAGATAGATGACTTTCAAAATGCTATCAAACAGCTTAATTATTGTGATGTGATACTTATTGATACGACTGGAAATTCGCAGTATGACAAAGAAAAGCTTGAAAGGCTTGATAAATTTTTAAAGCATAGCGGCGCAAAGATCGATGTAAATTTGGTCCTTTCGGCTGGCTCAAAGGTTGAGGATCTAATAGAAATTTATAATGGATTTTCATTTTTGGATATTGACACGCTGATAATCACAAAATTTGATGAGACAAAAATTTTTGGCAATGTCTTTTCGCTGATATATGAGACAAACACGCCAGTTAGCTACTTTAGCGTGGGTCAAGAGGTGCCTGATGATCTTGTGGAGGCAAAGAGCGAATTTTTAGTAGAGTGCGTGTTTGACGGCTTTACAAAGCAAAAGGCTAGAGATGAATAATCAAGCGCAAAAATTACAAAGTTTAGTCCAGTCTCAAAGCAAGAGTAAAAATACGCATTTTATTGCGATTACTAGTGGTAAAGGCGGTGTTGGCAAGAGTACGATAAGTGCAAATTTGGCAAATGTTTTATCAAAAAATGGCTACAAAGTAGGGCTTTTTGACGCTGATATCGGCCTTGCAAACCTTGACGTCATCTTAAATGTAAAAATGGGTAAAAACCTGCTTCACGTGCTAAAAGGCGAGTGCAGCCTAAAAGATATCTTGATACCTATAAATAAAAATTTGATCCTCATTCCTGGCGAAAGCGGCGATGAAATTTTGAAATTTAACAATCAATTTTTATTTGAAAGATTTTTAGATGAGGCGAGCGAGCTTGATGAGCTTGATTTTTTGATCATTGACACCGGAGCTGGCATAGGTGGTAGCACGCAGCTGTTTTTAGAGGCAGCTGATGAGGTCGTGGTGGTGACTGTGCCTGATCCTGCGGCGATAACCGATGCATACGCTGTCATAAAGATCGTCTCAAGGTTTAAAAATAGCGAGCTTTTGCTCTTAAATATGGTAAAAAATGAAGCAGAAGCGACTAGAATTTATGAAAATATCAAACGTGTTGCTAATGCAAATATCGGGCCTAGCTTAAATTTAGAGCTTATAGGATTTGTGACTTCTGATAAGAATGTTTCAAGAAGCATAAAACAACGAACACTTTTTACAGACGATGCTGCTTATGCTGAGCCTAGTGCTCAGATAAAACAAATAGCTTCGAATTTACTTTATAGGTTGGAACGAAAAGTGCTTAACGATGAGCAAAGCAGGAGCTTTGGGGGCTTCTTTAAGCGTTTGATAGAACAATTTTAATGGAGATTGAGCTTTGCGTGCAGAAAATTTTATAGCATTTTTTACGGTTTGTGGTTTTTTTGTAGGTATAGTTTTTACCTTGCTAAAGGTGAGTGAGCCTATCGAAATGCTTGTTTATACACTAGTTATTACTTTGTTTTTTTATCTTATAATTCACATTGTTATCATGAACTACATCGATGTAAAAAGGGCTTTAACTAAAATTTTTGACAAACAAAAACACGAAGAGATCGCAGACTATCTCATCTCTGAGCTAAATACTAGAGAAAAGCGTATGGAAAATATAATGGTAAAAATGACTGCTGAAAATTTTGATTCTGGTAAACGAAATGCACGAGTTAAAGCAAAAGCAGCTTAACGCTTATAAAAACACGATAAAAAAGGAACAAGACGAAATCGTCTTAAAATATATGCCAGCACTGCGTGCAATGGCGTTTAGGCTTAAAGAGAGGCTACCATCAAGTATAGATACAAATGACCTAATAAGCATTGGTGTTGAAGAGATGATAAAACTTAGCAGGAAGTATGACAAGGAGCAAAATGACTCTTTTTGGGGTTATGGCAAAAAGAGAATTTATGGCTCTATGCTTGATTATCTAAGGACGCTTGATGTTGTTAGCAGAAGCGATAGAAAGCTAGTAAAGAGCATAAATAGCGAGATAGATAACTACTTTAATGAATTTGAAGAAGAGCCAAGCGATGAGTATTTGGCCGAAAAGCTTAATGAAGATATTGAGAAGATAAGAGAGGCAAGAGGCGTTAGCGGTATCATTACTATTTTGCCAATAGACGAGCAAATGGAGCTAATTGGTCAAAATGATGTCGAGAAAAGTATTGAGAGAGAGGATCTCATTTTAAAAATAGAAGAAGCTTTAAAAGATTTTGACGAAAGAGATCAGATGTTGGTTCAGCTTTACTATTATGAAGAGCTAAATTTAAAAGAGATAAGCCAGATCATGAATATCAGCGAGAGTAGAATTTCACAAATTCATAAACGTTTGCTTGATCGTATCAGGCGCAGCTTGGGGGTTTAATGGCTGATATTTTAAGTCAAGAAGAGATAGACGCGCTACTTGAAGTTGTTGATGAAGACGGCGATACGAGTAATATCGAGGTTGAAGAGAGATCGCAAGGCGAACAAAAGCAGATTATTATTTATGATTTTAAGCGTCCAAATCGCGTTAGTAAAGAGCAGCTTCGTGCGATAAAAGGCATCCATGATAAGCTTGCTAGAAATTTAGCTAGTCAAATTTCTAGTGTTATGAGAAGTATTGTCGAGATCAGACTTCACAGTGTTGATCAGATGACTTATGGCGAATTTTTGATGAGCTTGCCAAGTCCAACGAGCTTTAACGTCTTTTCTATAAAACCGCTTGATGGAAACTGTGTTTTGGAGATAAATCCAAGTATTGCCTTTCCGATGATAGATCGTTTGCTTGGGGGAACTGGTGAAAATTTTGAGGCAAATAGAGAGCTAACCGACATCGAAGTAAATTTGCTTGATGCGGTGCTTAGAATGATCATGCAGCGTCTAAAAGAGAGCTGGTCGATGATAACTGATATGTATCCAAATGTGGAAGCTAAAGAGAGCAGTCCAAATGTCGTACAGATCGTCTCTCAAAACGAAATCGTCATCATGGTCGTTATGGAGATCATAGTTGGTGGCTCAAGCGGTATGATAAATTTATGCTATCCAGTCATCTATCTTGAACCGATACTCTCACGCCTTGCAAATAGAGACATTATGCTTGGCGAAACAAGTGCAAAAAAAAGTAGAAATAAAGAGCTAAAAACACTTATCGGACGAGCAGAAATTTTATATGAAGCCATACTTGGCAAATCGATCATCAGCGTAAATGAGTTTTTAAATTTAAAAGAAGGCGATATTTTAAGGCTTGATAGAGGAGCTGATGATAAGGCGATCGTTTGTATCGATAAAAAAGAAGTTTTCTTAGCTGAAGTTGGGCTTCATAGATTTAGAAAATCTATAAGGATTGAACAATTAATACGCTCTGATAAAGATGAGATCAAAAATATCTTAGAAAAATACGAAGAAGAGCGAAAAGCAAAGCTAATGGCGTATGAAGCTAATGAGCGCAAAATGGAAGAAGAAGAGGACGATGAAGATGATGAATGATTTTTTTAATATATTTTCTAACGAATTAAAAGCTACTATCGAAGGACTTACGGGTAGAGCTCCAGAGGTTGGTGAAAGAAATGAATTTGACGCACCAACACAAAATGGCATAAAGCCACCAGTAGTGATGGCCAATATCTCTTTAAGTGGCGATATCAATGCTAAAACAGAGATAGTATGTACTCCAGTTTTAATAAGTGCCATTAGCGAATGGATGATGGGCGAAGAGGAAATTTCAAAGAATGAAAATTTAGGCAGTGATGAGCTTGACGCCGCAAAAGAGATATTTTCAAATCTTTTTAGTGCTTTTAGTACATCCTTGGGCGCTCAAAAGGGCATGCCAAAGATAAATTTTGAAGTAATAAATGTAAATTTTTTAGATGAAAATTCTTCGCTTGATTTTAGTGTTTATGAAAAGCTATTTTTATTTAATGTCAAAATCGAAGATTTAAGTGAGCATATCGGTTTTGCTTGCGATCATTCGTTGATGAAATTTTTTGAGCCAACAAAGACTGAAGCCCCAGCTGCACCAGCGAGCACTCCTCATGCAGCTAAGGGCGATTTTAGCGCTGAAGAGATGAGAAATATCGGACTTATAATGGATGTTAGACTACCTATTCGTGTTCGTATCGGCTCAAAAAGAATGCTCTTAAAAGATGTACTTACCATGGATATTGGCTCAGTTATTGAGCTAAATCAATTAGCAAACGATCCACTAGAAATTTTGATCGGTGATAAGGTAATAGCTCTTGGCGAAGTTGTCATAATCGATGGAAACTTTGGCATCCAGATCACTCAGATAGGCTCAAAACGTGAGAGGCTTCAACAATTAAAATAATGAATAATGAATTAGTTAGCGATCTTTTAAATTTTCCAAACGTCTTAAAATATAAAAATAAAAATGTTACCTTCTTTGGCTCGGCTAGATTTGATGAAGAAAATTTCTACTGCAAAAAGGCTTATGAATTAGCTTATAGGCTAAACGAGCTGGGATATGCCATCTTAACTGGTGGCGGGGACGGCATAATGAGAGCTGCAAACAAGGGCGCGTTTGACAGTGCAAAATCGCCAAGCATAGCCCTAAATGTGAGGCTTCCGTTTGAACAAAATACAAACCCTTACGTTACGGCAAAATATCTCTTTTCAAATTTAAGCCCAAGAAAATTTGCACTTACCGATCGGTCAGTCGCATTTGTCGTCTTTCCGGGTGGCTTTGGCACTCTTGATGAACTTTTTGAAATTTTAGTACTTGCTCAAGTTGGTAGCAAAAAAGTAAAAATTTTTCTTTTTGGGAGCGAGTTTTGGCAAGGGCTTGATGAGTTTATAAAAAATACGCTAGTTAGCCAAAAAACAATAAAAAAAGAAGATATAAATTTATACAAAATCACCGATGATTTAGAGTTTATTGCAAACGAAATTTTGGCTATTTAAAAATAAGATATAAAATATCCCCTTTTAAATTTCAAAGAGGTAAAAAATATGAAAGTAATGGTCGCAATGAGCGGTGGTGTAGATAGCACTATGACGGCTAAATTTCTGCAAGAAGCTGGTCATGAAGTGCAAGGTTGCTATATGATGCTACATCAAAAGCCAGGATATCACGAAGAAAATATCAGAAAAGTAAAAAAAGTAGGCGAGTATCTTGGCATAAAGGTGCATATTTTGGATCTGCAGGATAAATTTAATGAGTTTGTCTATGATCCTTTTGTGAAGCTCTATAAAGAGGGCAAGACGCCAAATCCTTGTGCTTTGTGTAATAAATTTATAAAACTGGGTGCGTTGCTTGATTTTGCAAAGGCAAATGGCTGTGAGAAGCTTGCTACTGGGCATTATGTGCAAGTTATTGATGGATTTATCACATGTGCAAAAGATCCTAGCAAAGATCAAAGCTACTTTTTAGCCCAAGTGCCAAAAGAGATATTAAAAGATGTTATTTTCCCGCTTGGTGATAAATTTAAAAAAGATATAAAAGAGCTTGCAAGAAGTGTAAAAGTGCTTGAAGAATTTGCTACGCAGGCAGAAAGTAGTGAAATTTGCTTTGTGGAAGATACTTATATCGAGGTTTTAAATAAGCATTACAATACAAATTTGCCAGGAAACGTAGTTGATAAAGACGGCAAAATAATCGGTCGCCACCAAGGCTATATGCACTATACTATCGGCAAGCGCCGTGGTTTTGAGGTTTTTGGCGCCCATGAGCCACATTTTGTTATAAAGATAAATGCCGATAAAAACGAGATCGTCGTAGGAACAAAAGATGACTTGGCTCAAAAGGTAGTCGAGCTTGAAAACGTAAATTTATTTATAGATAAAGATAAATTTGAGTGCGAAACCAAGATAAGATATAGAAGCCCTAAACTTGATGCTTTTGTTGAGGTTGATAAAGAGAATAAAACGGCAAAATTAACGCTAAATCAAAATGCACTTGGTGTGGCGCAAGGTCAGCTTTGTGTTATGTATGATGGCGATAAGGTTATTGCAAGTGGATTTATAAAAGGCTAGTTTTAGCCTTTTATAAAAATTTATTGGGCTCTGTACAATTTTTTATAAATTAAGCTAAAATTTATTGACAAAACATATCTTTTCGTCTATAATACGAGCTCTTTTCAAGTGTTCCGGATTAGCTCAGCGGTAGAGTAGGTGACTGTTAATCACTTGGTCGCTGGTTCGAACCCAGCATCCGGAGCCATTTATATTCAAAAATCCTTTTAAAACCCCGATTTTAACGATGTTTTAAGAACTTTAAGTTTTCTTAGTTTTATAAAATTTGTTCCCTATTTGTTCCCGAAATTTTTTAATATTCCAATTTCTCGCCATGTTTTCTAAGTCAATCTAAGATGCTTTATTTTTGTTTTTAAAAACAAGAAAACATTTTTTATCCTAAATTACTCTAAAATACCCTAAGGAATCATAGGGTATTAAAAATTTTTCAAAAACTATCCAAAAACTACTCAAAATAGCAAGAGTAAATGAAAAGTACATATAATTAGTTATATAAGAATAAGCATAAGGAGAAAATGGGATGCTTAACGAACTATATAACGATGTAGAGTACAAAACGCTTCTTGAGCACATATCTAGCCAATATAAAGGAAAGGTAGTTCTAGACAGAAAGCAAACCGCAGGGGTTCTTGGCATCGGCGTATCTACTCTTGATCTTCGTATATCGCAGAGCAGAGATATTCCGCGTTATATAAAGATGGGAGATGCAAAGAATTCTCGCATAGCGTTTGCGATAACGGACATTGCGACTTATATTTTTCAAAAAAGGGTTAAAACATGCTCTTAATTTCTATAGTAGATAATAAAGAAAAGGACTAAAAATGAGTGATGCTCTTCAAATAGGCGGACACAGCCTAGTTCTTTGTGTAAGAAGCGAATTCTTGACGCTCAAAAAGGCTATTATAAGGTATGAGCACAATGTTAGAGAGGTTAAGCACGCCTCTAAGATCGGATATCTTAGAGGCAACAGCCGTAATAATAGATACATAGTGCTTAGCGAATATAACGATAACGGCAATATGCGAGAGATGCCTAATAGCGATAGGGAATTTAGCGATAGAAAGTATATAAAAGCACTCTTGAAAAAATACCACGAAAAAATGAAGGCCGACTACGAAGCCTAAACTAAAATCTATAAAAACGGCAAGGTGGTAAAGAATCGTTGGCGAGAAAATATGGTTGGGTTTTCCGAAATAGTCATAAGTTTCGGCAACGATCGGAATAAAGAATCCAAAGAAGGGCTAAATAAAACCGAAGTAAATTTTATCAACGCTCAGGTCTCGCTCGACAGAGTTAGAAGATTTGCAAACGATTATTGCGCTAAATACGGCGTTAAATGCCTGCTAATCGCTGAGCACAACGATGAGAAAACTAAGCATTATCAGCTTATTTTTACGAATTACCAATTTGAAAACCATAAAAATCTTAGGTTTAACGGCAAGGGCGAAACGCTAAAATTCGGCAGAAGTATGCAAGAAATGGGAGGGGCGGCGTTTAAGGGCATAGCATTGCGCGGCGAGCTAGGCTCTAAGATGAGGCATAAAAATATAAAACAAATGCACAAAACCGAAAAAGAGTATAGTAATGAGCAAAAGTTTAAAAATAAAATTAGACAATCCATAGTCGATGAAGCAAGAAAGTATATAAAAAAGAAAGAGTCTATGTTCGGCAAAGACTATTTGAGATTGGAAATCGAGGACGATAAGACTTTTATAACGAGTCTTACGAATTTAGTATTAGATCAAATGCAAAATAATATAAGTATAGTTACCGACGTAGAACTAAAACAAAGGGTTTACGAGCTAACGAATCAACTAATAAACAAGGGTGAGATAATTGCAAAAAATAACGAGCTGGATCAATCCAATGAAAATCTAATCCAAGAAAATAAAAATCTAAAAGAGATTAACGCAAACCTAAACAATCAAGACAATATTATAAAAGATAGGAATTTGCAAATAAGCAACCTCTCGGCCGAGCTAATCCAAAAAGAAGATGAAAACAATAAATTAAAAAGCCGATTAGAAAATATTGAAGCTGATGTAGCGCAAATAGATAAACTAAAACAAAAAGCCGATCAAAGCGATGCCCTACAAATCAAGCTCGAAGAAGCTAATACAGATCTAGAAAGCAAAGAAAAAACAAATCAGTCTTTGAAACAAAGAAACGAAGAGCTGGAGGCGTCGTTAAGTAACGAGAATGCCTTAAAGGAAGACGATGATAGCAAGCTACTACAAATCGTTAAACTACAAACTTCTTATAAATGGCAAAGTTCAAAGAATATCTGAGCTAGAAGAAGAAGTAAAAGTTAAAGACGAAAGGATAGAAAATTTACAGGATAAGTTAACTATATTAGAAAGCTTTAAAACGAAGGTTATTAATTTTATCTCAAAAATAAGCAATTTAATACCGAATTTTAGTAAGCTACTGGATGATGAGCCTACAGAGATAAAAAATGAGATAAAAGGCAAGGCATACAGTAGGGATGGGATGGAGATATAAGCAAGTTATCGGCAGCGAGAAATCTTTAATAGATTGTTATAGAGTGGGTACCGGTAGGACAAATTTTATCAAAATGACTAATATGTGATTTTTGCTTTCAAAATACGATTTTAAAGGCAAATTTAGCCAAAAAAGGAATATTCTAAATTTACATATTACTTAAATAATTCTTAAAAAAATATACTAATTTTAAAACTAAATTTATATTTGCAGTTGTATAATAATCTCATAATTTTCAGTAATACTAGAAAGGAGCAAAAATGGAAGAGATCGTAAAGACTACCTGTCCATATTGCGGTACGGGCTGCGGCATCGATCTTATCGTGCAAAACGGTAGAATCGTAGACGCCAAACCTAGCAAAGACCACCACGTAAACGACGGCGAGCTTTGCCTAAAAGGAATGTTCGGATGGGAGTTCGTAAACTCTCCTAAACGCTTAAGCCGTCCGATGATGAGAAAGCTAAACGGCGTCTACGACAAGCACGGAGAGCTTGAAGAAGTGAGTTTTGAGGAGGTTTATGATTTCCTCGCGGATAAATTTAAATCCACCGTCGCAAAATACGGCCCAAGCTCGATCATGGGCTTTAGCTCTGCGCGCTCAAATAACGAAGATAACTACGTTTTCCAGAAATTTTTCCGCGCCCAGGACAGTAACAACGTCGATCACTGCGCCCGTCTTTGACACGCTCCTACAGTGGCAGGTCTTGCCAGCACGCTAGGAAACGGAACGATGACGAACGATTTAGTCGAATTTGCGACCGATACGGACGTATTTTTACTCATCGGTACCAACACAAGCGAGTGCCACCCGATCATCGCTATGCAGATGCAGCGCGGACTTCAGCGCGGCGCAAAGATGATCGTCGTAGATCCAAAGCGCACCGATATGGCCAAAAAAGCCGATATTTTCTTGCAAATCCCGATCGGAGCGAATATCAAAACGCTAAATACGATGATGCACGTAATCATCGCCGAAAATTTGCAAGATAGCGAATTTATCGAGAAGTACTCCGAGGGATTTGAATATCTAAAAGAAGCGGTTAAGGACTTTACGCCTGAGCGTTTCGAGCGCGAAACCGGCATAAAAAAAGAGCTCATCATAGAGGCAGCTAGGATGTATGCTAAAGCAGGCGCGGCGGCGATTTGCTACACGATGGGTATCACGCAGTTTAGCGACGGCACGTCAAACGTCTTTTCACTATCAAATTTAGCCGTTTTAACGGGAAATTTAGGCAAAAAGGGTGCGGGCGTAAATCCACTGCGCGGTCAAAACAACGTCCAAGGCGCATGCGACATGGGCGCGCTGCCTAACGTAATCCCGGCCGGCGCGGTAAATAGCCCTTACGCGCAGGAGCAAGCGCGCAAAGTATGGCACTTTGAGCTAAATCCGGTTCCGGGCTTTAAGCTAACGCAAGCACCCGATAAAATGGATAGCGGCGAGCTAAAAGTTCTCTACGTCTACGGCGAAAACCCCGTAATGAGCGACCCTTGGACCGAGCACTTCGCCCACGCCGTGCATCATCTAGACTGCTTTATAGTGCAGGATTTGTTTTTCACAGAAAGCGCGCACAAGGCCGACGTTGTATTACCTGCCGCTGGCTGGGGCGAAAAGGACGGAACGTTTATCAACACCTCTCGCCGCGTCCAACGCACGCGAAAGGCTAGCGAGCCCGTTAGCGGCGTGGAGCCTGACTGGAAAGTCGTTTGCAACATCGCAAACCGCATGGGACTAGAGGGATTTGACTTTGCGAGCCCTGAGCAAATTTGGAACGAGCTAAGGGAGCTCATGCCTAAATTTTTCGGCGGCATAAGCTATTATAGGCTAGGCAAGCTAGGCGGTATCAGCTGGCCGTGCCCAGACGAGGAACACCCTGGCACGCCGGTGCTTTACGCAGATCGCAAGTCCATGCTGCCGGGCGGCAAATTCCGCTTCGCGCCGGTGCTTTACGTAGACGATAAAGAGGAGCGCGCAAAGGCCGAGGCCGAATTTAGAGCCAAGATGAATATCCCGGACGGCTACCCAGTCGGTAGCGGCGCGCTTAGCGAGGTGCCTGATGAGGTATATCCGTGCCTATTTACGACCGGACGCAAGGTCTATCACTACCACACCGGCACGATGACTAGAGAGTGTCCGGCTCTTGAATACGGTGCTGGCATCGAGGGCGCGCTCATCGAGGTAAGCCCCGATATCGCTCGCGAGAGGGAGCTAGAGGAGGGCTGCTACGCGCTCGTGCAAAACAAACGCGGACAGATCGCGGCAAAACTGCGCGTAAATCCGGATCTAAAAGAAGGCACGATATTTACGACCTTCCACTACAGCGAGGCCGACGGTAACGAGCTAGCAAACGCCGGCGATCCCGATCCGCTCTCAGGCATCACGCCGCTAAAGATGACGATAGCAAACATCAGGCGTCTAAGCGAAGAGGAATTTATCAAATTTAGAGAGCAAAACGAGATGTCGATGCACTCGGCAAATCCGTATTTGTCTCCTATTAGAGCGTAAATTTAGGGCGGGAGACCGCCCTTTCTACTTAAATTTATCCATTTTTATTTTAAATTTACCCGCATTCAAATTTGACGAACTACCCATGTAAAATTTAATGAAATCAAAGAAGCGTGAGTCAAATTTGACGCAGACAAACCGCGTCAAATTTGATGAGATTGCTCGCTCCCGCAATCTCGGCAAGAGCGAGCTAAATTTTAAGATTTTATTTTAAGCCTATCGCCAGCATAGTAGGCGAGCTTCCAGGTCAGAGTTTGTTTTAGGTCTTTAAAGCCGTAGCCGCGAGCCTTGACTCTATCGCCGTAGATTTTTTCTATCATTGCAGATTCGCCTACTAGCAGCGCCTTTGTCGAGCACATCGCCGCACAAACCGGCACTTTGCCTTCGGAAATTCTATCCTGGCCGTACTCTTCGCGCTCGGCTTCGCTATTCGTCGGTAGCGGACCGCCTGCGCACATCGTGCACTTATCCATCGAACCTTTGGCGCCAAAAACTCCCTCGCGCGGGAACTGAGGCGCACCGAACGGACACGCGTATAGACAGTATCCGCAGCCGATACAGATATCTTTGTCGTGTAGTACGATACCATCGCTCCTGATATAAAAGCAATCAACCGGGCAAACCAGCGAGCACGGCGCGTCCTCGCAGTGCATGCAGGCTATCGAGGTTGAAATTTCCTTACCTGGTACGCCTTCGTTTAGCGTGATGACGCGGCGGCGGCGAATGCCAAGAGGCAGCTCGTGAGCCTCGTCGCAAGCTACCGCACAGCCGTTACAGTCGATACATCTATCGTCGTCGCAGTAAAATTTAAGTCTATTGTTATCGTTAAATTCGCTCATTTTACGCCTTTTCTATGCGGCATAGACCGCTTTTGGTTTCAGGTATTTGAGTGACTATATCGTAGCCGTAGTTAGCGACGGTATTTGCGCTCTCGCCTACCGCATAAGGCTTGGTGCCTTCTGGGAAATTACCAGTCATATCGATGCCTTGCATGTATCCAGCCCAGTGAAACGGCAAGAATATAGTATCTAGTTTGACCGACGGTACGACTCTAGCTCGTACCTTGATTTTCGTGCCTTCAGGCGAATGAATCCATACGAAATCCCAGTTTTTAATGCCGTGTTTAGCCGCAAGCTCAGGATGGATATCCGCAAACATCTCAGGCGTGATACGCGATAGATACATACTAGCGCGTGTCTCCATACCCGCGCCGCTAAAGTTTACAAGGCGTCCCGTAGTCAAATTTATCGGGAATTCTTTCGAGAAGTCCTTACTTAGCTGCAAGCTCTTGTATTTCGTAAATACGCGGTAGTGATTCGGCTTATCCTCAAAGCTCGGATACTTCTGCGCAAGGTCTTGGCGAGGCGTATGTAGCGGCTCTCTGTGCTGCGGTATCTGATCGACGAAGGTCCAAACTACCGCTCTAGCTCTTGCGTTGCCGTACGGTGCAATACCCTTTTCCATACATTTTTCTGCGATTATACCGCTACCGTCCGTGGCCCAAGTAGCGCCCATTTTTTCGCGCTCTTCATCCGTTAGCTTGATGCCTAGTATCTTTTCGATGTTATCTTTTTTGATCTCCGGATATCCGCCGCTTTGAGCGCCGCCTACAGGCGCGCTACCGTCGGCGGCTAGCTGATTTACGCCGTTGTGCTCTAGGCCGAAGCGGTTTCTAAAGCCCATGCCGCCTTGCATTACCGGTCTACTTATATCGTATAAATTTGGACTGCCAGGGTGTTTTTCCGTCCAGCAAGGCCACGGCAAGCCGTAGTATTCGCCCGCTACCTCGGTGCCCTCTTTGCCCATTAGCGTTTTTTCGTCAAATTTATCCCAGTTAGCCTGATGGCGTTTTAGACGCTCCGGCGTCCAGCCAGTTAGGCCGATGCTTTTTACGATGCTAGCGATCTCGCGAGTAGCAGCCTCCGGCCACTCGATCTTACCCTCGGAGTCTCTGATCGTGCGAGTTAGCTCGTCGTAAAAGCCTATTCTCTTTGCTAGCTCAAATAAAATTTCGTGATCGGGCATACTCTCAAACAAAGGCTCTACGACCTGGCTTCTCCACTGGCCGCTGCGGTTTGTGGCTACGACCGTGCCGCTACCCTCAAACTGAGTCGCCGCAGGCAGTAGATAGACGCCATCTTTTTTATTTGTTATAACGCCGGCGTCGTTTACAAAAGGATCAAGCAGTACCAAAAGCTCAAGGCCGTCAAGACCCTCTTGAACTTTTACTTGTTGAGCTGTCGAGGTGATACCGTTGCCGATGACGATTAGCGCTTTTAGGCTATCGCCTGCGTTTTCAACCGGGTCATTGCCGTTTTTACCGTCAAGTACGCCAGCCCACCAGCGAGCTAGGGTAAATCCCGGCTTAAACATCCACTCTGGTTTTACGAAATTTCCTTGTAGCCACTCGTAGTCTACTTTCCACATCTTAGCGAAGTATTTCCAGGTGGCTTCGTTTTTAGCGTAGTATCCAGGCAAGCTATCGGGCGCGTTTGCCATATCGCTAGCGCCTTGGACGTTGTCGTGACCGCGCAGGATGTTGCAGCCGCCGCCTGATACGCCCATATTTCCTAGTACTAGTTGCAGGATCGGAGCGATACGAGTGTTTGAGCTACCTATGGTGTGCTGAGTTAGACCCATCGCCCAAACGACCGAACCAGGGCGGTTTTTTGCAAAAACTTCGGTTATCTCTTTTAGCGTCGCAGCCGGTACTCCGGTTACGTCTTCTACCACTTCAGGCGTCCATTTTGCAGCCTCTTTGCGGATCTCATCGATACCGTATGTGCGGTCTTCTATAAATTTCTTATCTTCCCAGCCGTTTTCAAAGATGAGATTCATCATGCCATACATAAAAGGTATGTCCGTACCTGGGCGAATTTGAGCGAAATAATCAGCCTTAGCCGCAGTTCTCGTGTATCTTGGATCGACCACGATCAGCTTCGCGCCGTTATTTTCTTTCGCTTTTAGAAAATGCCTAAATCCTACCGGGTGGTTTACAGCCGGATTTGCGCCGATTATAAAGATAGACTTCGCGTTTTGGATATCTCCAAGGTGATTAGTCATAGCTCCATAACCCCACGTATTCGCCACACCGGCGACTGTTGCGCTATGTCAAATTCTAGCTTGGTGATCTAGGTTGTTCGTCCCAAACATCGCGGAAAATTTGCTGATGTAGTAGCTTTGCTCGTTGCTGTCTTTTGCAGAGCCTAGAAACATCACTTGTTCAGGGTTTTTCTCGCGATACGCCTTTAGTTTGGCGCCGATCTCGTCAAGCGCGTCTTTGTAGCTGATGCGTTTCCATTTGCCGCCTACTTTTTTCATCGGGTATTTCACGCGGCAGTGAGAGCGCACCATATCGATGACGTCGCTGCCCTTACAGCAGTGGCCGCCCGCGCTTACCGGGTGATCTTGGGCTACTTCTTGGCGTACCCAAACGCCGTTTTCTACCTCGGCGCGCACTCCGCATCCAACGGAGCAAACCGTACAAACGGTTTTTACGATTTTAGAGTTTGGAAACGGATTTGCCATTTCTTCTTTTGTGGCGCTTCTAGTTACGCCGCTAGCGGCCAGCCCGCTCATGCCGCCCGCTACGCCTGCTAGCGCGGCCATTTTTAAAAACGATCTTCGCCCGACTGCGTTTGAGTGGGGCATAAGACGTAAATTTGCCTCAGACATATTTATCCTTTCTTAAATTTTATTATTTCGCTTGTTCGTAGTATAGATCCCAGTTTTTGCTTCTTTTATAAAGCACTTCGGTCTTTTTGCTTTTACCGTATTTTAGGTTTGACGCCGCTGCCGTCGCTACTCCGGCCGTAGCCGCTGCCGCGCCGACTAGCCCCGCCTTTTTTAAAAATTCTCGCCTATTTTTTTGCATTTTCTTCCTCCATAGCTTTTAGCTTTCTCACTCGGTTTTTTTGCCTTCTTATGGCCTCGGATCTTGAAACTCCGTCCAAGGTCTTTTTGTTTTTACCTTGATTTATAGGACGCGGCGCGCTTAAAACTACGCGTTCAAACTCTATAAATCCTTGCAGAAGTACCGCTACGTCTTTGTAAATTTCGCTGCTTTTGTGATTAAAAAGATTCTCTATAAACTCGTCGATGTTTGGATTTATGATCTCTTTAAAGAGCTGCTCCTCAAGCTCGCCGTATAGCTCCAGCTCGCTCTCTCTCGCGATAAATTCGCTCATTAGCGCAAACACGAAACCCACGTTGTCTTCGTTTTCTTTAAATTTAGCCTCGTCGCGCCTAATGTCTGTGCGGGCTAAAATTTTACGCACTTTTGCGCAGGCGTGTCCGACCTCGTAGCCCTCGTCGTAGTAGGATAGCGAGTTTCTGAGCGGACTTGGTAGAGCGTGGAAAATTTCATCGAATTCATCCGCTAAATTTTGCGAATTTTTCTCGTCGAATTTTACCTGTATGCGCATTATCGCGGCGGCCGATTCCTCGTTTAGAGCGTGCGCCGAGGCAAGGCCTAACATCGCGTTTACGCCGCTAAATCTATCGGCTTCTTGGCTAAAAACGAAAAAACGCGAAAATAGCGAGTAGTAAAGCCCACGTCCCGCCGCAAATTCGCCCTTGCTAGTCATCGCCTTCCTTTATCATTTTTGTCTATTTTTTGAGATTTTTCTCGATTGTGAAACTATACTACTTTTTGGCTTATTTCTTATACTTAAAAAAAAATAAATCAAAAAAATTAATATATGCTTAAATATGCCTTAGTTGCATATTGCTTACGGCGAATTTTAGGAGGTAAAATAAATATGAAATTTCAGCATATATATTGCATTTACGCTTCATTTTGATATTTACTTTTAACTAGGCTATTTTAACGGGCGTTAAACGAGCCTAAATTTAAAATCAGGAGCGAAATTTGCAAAATTTCGGGGCTCACTCAAGCCCCAAAAACGCTCCTTCGTCAAATTTAAAATAAATCCTCTCGCCGACATTAAAATTTTGCGAATTAGGCGCCAGGGTTTTTATCAAAAAGTCGCCGATTTTGATTTTTACCAAAAGCTCTTTGCCAAGATAGAGCGAAACCGAGTGCAAGATGCCGCCCAAATACCCATCTATCGGCGTTTTGCTTAGCGTTATTTTGCTTGGATTTACGGCGATCTTTACGGCGTTACGTAAATTTTGCGGCAAATTTACGCTTGCGTTTTCGTCAAATTTTAAAACCCCGTCCCGCGCGTCGAAAATATTTTTGTACTCAAATTCGCACACGCGACCTTTGTGTAAAAAGACGTTTTCTTCGGCGACCGCGCTTAGCCATTTGTCGTCGTGGCTAGCGATCACAAAGCCGCAGCCGTATCTTTGCCGCATATAAAGTACCGCCTTGCCAAACAGCTTTGAGGTGCCAACGTCCACGCTATTTGTCGGCTCGTCGAGTAGATAAAGCCGCGATCTGAGCGCCAAATTTAACGCAAAGCTAACGCGCTGCGTCTGTCCCGAGCTAAGCTCAAAGTGGCGCTTGTTTAAAAAGCTCTCGTCAAGTCCGACCAAATTTAACGCCTCGCTCGCCCTTTGCTCAAATTCCGCCAGCACTCCGCGGCTTTTTAAAATGGCTCTAAAATTTTCCCTCACGGAGCGTTTTAAAAGCGCGGGTTCCGGCAACAAAACGCTAACGTCGCGCAGCAAATTTAGACTCGGCACGCTGCTCCCCCACAGCCGCACTTCGCCGCTAGTGGGCTTTTGCAAAAACGACATCACTCGCATCAGCGTGCTTTTGCCGCTGCCGTTGCTACCAGTTAGCGCGGTGATTTTGCTAACGTCGATATCAAGGCGCGGGATGTTTAAAATCTCGCTCGCTCCGTAGTTTAGGCGTAAATTTCTAACGTTTATCACTTTGCGCATTTCTCGTTAAATTTACGAAAAGACTCAAGTTTGACGCGCCTAGCGCGCTTTTTGCGAGCGTAAATTTTTCAAATTTGTCAAATTTCATCGGTCAAGCCTTTTTAGCGCGTGTATCGCCAAATTTACGGCAAACGCGATAAAGATGAGCACCAAAGCCAGCGCGATACCCATGGCAAACTCGCCTTTGTTCGTCTCCAGCGACACTGCAGTCGTGATCGTGCGGGTGAAGTATTTGATATTTCCGCCGATCATCATCGCCACGCCGACTTCGGCTACTATGCGCCCGTACGCCGTCGCTACGACCACCATCAAAGCGTATCTTAGCTCGTAAAGCACGCAGCCAACGAGCCTAGGCGCGCTCAGACGTAAATTTAGGATGGTTAGATAGTGCTTTTTGTCCATGTTTTCCACGACGCTAGCGCTTAGCGAGATGATGATAGGTAGTGCTAGCACAAACTGCCCCAGCATCACGGCCTTTAGCGTAAAAAGCAGCCCAAACTCGCCAAATGGGCCGTTTCGCGTGATAAAGGCATACAAAATAAGCCCAATCGCAACTGTCGGCATCGCAAGCGCCGTATCGCTAAGCAATCGTAATACTCGCCGTCCGTGAAAATCGTAAAATCCCAGCGTAAATCCGAGCGGAAAGCCGACTAAAATCGCAAAAAATATCGAAATGCTCGAAGTGTAAAGCGTCGCCCTGATCGCCGAATACGTTTCCTCATCGCCGCTAAAAAGCAGCCTAAAGGCCTCTAAGAATCCGTTTAGTAGAAAGTCCAAATATTATTTCTCCGTATGTTTATATGGTTAATTTAATATGCTATAATAGCATACTTTTAAAAAAGGAGAAAAATGAAAAAAGTAATATTAGGCTCGCTAATCGCGAGCGTTTTGGCGTTTGCGGGCGATAGCGAACTCATCATGGCTACCACCACCAGCACCGATAACACTGGGCTACTAGACGCGATCTACCCTGTGTATAAGGCAAAAACCGGCGTCGATATCAAATGGACCGCCGTAGGCACGGGCGCTGCTTTAAAACTTGGCGAAAACTGCGATGCGGACATACTTTTCGTGCATTCGCCAAAAGTTGAGAAAGAATTCGTAGAAAAAGGCTTTGGCGTCGAAAGAAAAGCCGTAATGTACAATGATTTCGTCGTTATCGCCGATAAATCTATCGCCGATAAATTTAAAGGCAAAGACATAAAAGAGAGCTTTGAGCTGATCAAAAAAGAGAATATCAAATTTTTCTCTCGCGGCGATAAATCAGGCACTGACAACAAAGAAAAAGGTATCTGGAAAAAAATCATCGGCGAAGTGCCTGAAAAAGACGGCTGGTATATGCAAACCGGCCAAGGCATGCTAGCTACCATCAACGCTGCAGCCGAGCAAAAGGGCGTGACGTTCACCGATCGCGGCACCTACATCAAGTACGAGGACACCAAAAAAGGCGCGCCTGAGATGGTCATCATCAACGAGGGCGACAACGACCTAAAGAACTTCTACTCGCTAATCGCGGTAAATCCGAAGCACTGCGCTAAGGCCGACATCGAAAATGCAAATAAATTTATAGAGTGGGCGACGAGCGAAGAGGGTCAGAAATTTATCGGCGACTTTAAGCTGCTAGATAAGCCGCTTTTCACGCCTGACGCGAATACTCGCAAAAACTAATTTTATTTACGCGCAAATTTGAGTCGAATTTATGGCTTAAATTTGCGTGATTCGGGCGCGCTTTGCGCCCTTTTTTATAAATCAAAATCTATTTTACCTCTTATTCAAATTTAAACTCACCGACGTTATTTTTAAATATTTCAAAACACTTATTACTAACCACCTCGTCTTTAGTATATGCTTGATATAATTTTAGTAATTCTAAAGTCGTTATTATTAATATACCTTCACTTTTTGCATAACTTATTTGATTGGCATGTATCGGCTCTCTTTTGCTAGGATCTATGTCGCGTTGAGGATTAATTATCAGTAGTCCCTTTACGTTATCAGGAGACATAGTATTATCTTCGGCTATTAAAAAATCAGTTACATGTTTCTTGCATTGTGCTATATTGCTATTTTTAACGTTTGTGTTTATCCCTTTTATTTCTACTATAAAGTTCATATCTCCACATTCGAATCTAAAATCTTCTTTTTTTACATCTATAAAATAATCATCTTGCAACTTAAAAATATCTACTAAAATTTCCTTTACCACACCAATCAACTCATCTCCATTTGAATATAGGATTGATTTAAATCTATTATTTTTATCAATTTGCCCGTCTATATCTTCAATTTGCCGATACATATCCAATAATTCACTACGCTTATTTTTTAACGCAGCATCATCAAAGTATTCCAAACTGTTAAACCAATCAGGAACATCGGATTTTTTAAATCTAGAAAGAATAAATGATATTAAAATTCCTAAATCGTTGGCTGTATTTTTTATGAGAAGGGTAGTAGAATATAGTCTTTCATTATGTTTTATTATTGTGCTTTTACCACCATTAGACCGCTTGATAGTTTCGTAATCTACATCGTCAAATACAAAATCCGAATAAAAATCCTGTTCGTCTATGGTTGTTGTACTTATTTCATATCTTAGCCGCACGTCAGACAAAGTTAATTCACGCAATCCATAATTAATTTGATTGATAATATCTTTAATTAAAATAGTTTGAGTAGTTAAGCCTCCAGAACGAAGCAATGATACTTTTGTGTTCGTAGGCATTAATATGATAGACATGCTTTTTTTAGAGTTCTCCATAATTTCTTTTAATGTTTTAATACAATATATGGCCCTGTTGCATTTTTGGTCTTCAAGACTGAAACTCCACAATTTGGGACTATTTAAATCTATAATATTTAGATCAAACTCATCAAAGCTTCTCGGACGATCAAAAGTACTAATGGTCTGAGATATATGCGGATCATTTATTTTAAATATTGTGGAGTAAGATATTATTTGAATTTTCATTAGTTGCGCCTCTTTAAATTTATTTATTTTGCTTCTAATTAACCACTATCATAAGGCTAAATCTTCCCGCTGAACATCTCATACATCGCCTTTTCCTCGCCCCAAAGGTCACGGTGCTTTTTGATGCAGGATTTTATCGCGCCCGTGAGATATAGCACGTCCTGCTCGGTGTGCGTGTAGTGCAGGCTTACGCGCACAAAGCCGGGCTTGCTTTCCGGCATACGCCCCTCCTTGATACCCAGCAGATCGTGAGCGTACGGCCCCGCGCACATCACGCCCGCGCGCGTCTGGATACCGAAGTCATTGCTAAGGCTCGCGGCGAGATCATACGCCGAGACGCCGCGCACGTTAAAAGAAATTATCGGCAGCCGCGGCGCGCCCTTTGGAGCGTAGTTTATGACCTCATCTATACTATCAAGCTCGCTCTCAAAAAGCCGCGCTAGCTCGTCCTCGGCGCTTTTTATCCTCTCAAAACCGATCTCGTTTCGCAGAGTGTAGGCTAAATTTGCCCGCATAAGCCCGATAATAGGCGGCGTACCGCCTTCTTCTAGCTGCTCGGGATTTTTCAAAAACACGTGCCCTTCGCGGCTAGCGTAGGCGACCGTTCCGCCCGCGGCAAATGTTGGCACATCGCTGTTAAACAGCTCCTTTTTGATCGCCAAAAGCCCGCAGCTAGCAGGTCCGCCGAGCAATTTATGCGGCGAGAGAAAAATCGCGTCGAAGTAATCGCAATCTAAATTTGCGTGAGAGCTCAGCGCCGCGCAGTCAAAGGCCACGATACCGCCCGCGGCTCTGATTAGCTCGCTGATCTTTTTATAGTCGCTAATGACGCCCGTGACGTTTGATGCGGCGCTAAACGAGCCGATGATGCGGCGTCCGGCATTTAGCTTCAGGATGCGCTCAAGCGCTAGCAGATCGATCTTGCCTGATTCACTAAGCGGCACGCGCAGGTAGTCGCAAAGCCCCTCGCGAAAGCTAAGTTCGTTTGAGTGGTGTTCGTAGGGCGAAACGAGTACGAGCGGAAGCTGTGCGGCGCGTAAATTTGCCTCGCCGATCGCGCCTCTGGTCGCAGGCGGCAGGTAGATGCCTAGTAGCTCCTGAAATTTCTTGATCGCAGTCGTCGCGCCCTGCCCGCAGGCGATGAGGCAAAACCGCTCGTCAAGGCCTAGCAGCTTTTTTAGGCTCTCGCGCGCACCCTCGTAGCACCGCTGCGTGATGATGGCGCTCGAGCTACTGTCGGAGTGTGTGTTGGCGTAGGTTTTGAGAACATCTGCTATCTCGCGCTCTACGGGCTCATAAGCAAGCCCGGAAGCCGCGAAATCAAAATAATGCACGCCCGGTTTTAGGATGATATTTTTTCTTATTTCGTCTAAATTTGCCATTTTTTACTCTTTAAATTTGATACAGTAATTATAGTAAATTTTCACAAATTTCGGGCTTTTGCTGTGGAAATGATTTAGTAAATTTGGAGGTTAAATTTGAACAAGCTAAATTTAACCGCAAAGCGGCAAATTTAACTTGATAAAGCACAGAAGCGCGAGCCACAGAGGCTCACGACCATTTTATTATTTGTTTATAAAATTTTTCTCTAGCCACTCAATGGCTTTTGCCTCGGTTTCGAAGCGTCCGCTTTTAGCGACCTGATTTTGCCCCTCGTAGAAGCGAATCCTGATACCGTCTTGGACGCTATCTACCTTTATTCTAGTGATCTTGTCTTTGTTTAGATAGACCCTATCGTTTAGTTTTACGTACATTTTTTCTCCCTTAAATTGATTTTTTTATCTTTTTTGTCGTCTTTAGTTGCGTCATTTTTTTCGCCGTCTTTTTTCAAGAACAACTCCTTAAAGCGCTTATCCGCAAAATCCTCGATGTCGTTTTGAAGCTGCCTATAGGCGTTTATGAGCTCATGCGCGCGCTCGTTTAGCGTCGTACCGGCATTTTCGCCGCCGCCTTGCCTAGTCGTAAAAAGCTCCTCTTTTAGATTTTTTTGCAAAATTTGCAGATGAGTCCAGCATTTTTTATAGTTCATTCCTAGGATTTCGGCGGCCTTTGAGATCGAGCCGACCTCGGCGATGACGTCTAGGACTTCGGTTTTGCCCTTACCGAATATCAGCTCGCCCTCGTCGTTTTCTATCCAAGTTTTGGTTTTTACTCTCATCTTTTTTCCTTTTTTCTCCTTAAAACACCTCAGCTGGCAGTATTTTACGTCGATTTTATAGTCTTTTAGCGTAGAGCGGATCGTCTTTAGCCCTACGCCCGCAGCTGCGTCTCTAGCGTCTTTGCACAGTATTCTGCCCTTTTCGTCGGTCATTTGTTTTAGCTGCGTCATCACGGTGTATTTGCTGCGTCCGTTTTCTAGCCCGCCAAACTGTCCCAGCTCGCAGTTGTCGATCTTTACGCCCATTTTTTCAGCCTCGTCGCTAACCTCGCCGATCTCTACGCCTAGCTTTGCGGCGATCTTAAACGCCGCGCCGCAGTCTAGCCTGCCCTTTGGATTTAACAGTTTTGTTATCAGTTCGCGGATTTGCTCACTCATAGATTCTCTCTGCGCCGCTATACACGTTTATGTTTTCGCCGCGAGCAAAGCCGCACAGCGTTAGGTTAAATTTACGCGCTATCACGACGCCAAGACTAGTCGGAGCCGTACGCGAGACGAGCACTGGGATGCCGTGCATGACGGCTTTTGCGACCATTTCGGAGCTGAGCCTGCCGCTCACCATCAAAAACGAATTTTGCAGCTGCGCGCCGGCTAGTATAGCTTTGCCGACGGCTTTGTCTATGGTGTTATGCTGAGCGATATCCTCGCCGATGTAAAACTGCTCACCGCTAACAAAAAGCCTGGCCGTGTGCACGCAGCCAGTCATCTCGTAAAGCTCGCACTGCGTGTAAAACTGCCCCATCTGGCGCAAAATTTCGTCTTTATTAAATTTAACGTCGCCCTTTATCGAGCGCGCCGCCATAGCCTCAGGATCGATGTTTGCCGTCGAGCTGCGTCCACAGCCACTGATTATCACCTTTTCCTCATCAAACTGCTCGAGGCGTTTTTCGTTTATTTTAGCCTTTACCCGCACGCTTAAAGCGTCGCCTGAAAGCTCTATACTCTCGATATCCTCAGGACTTGCGATCAAATTTTCGCTGATGAGATAGCCAGCAGCCAGCGCCTCCTGATCGGTCGGAGTCGCCATGAGCGCGCCGAAACGCTTGCCGTTTATGTAGATCTCAAGCTTGATCTCGCGCACCAAAATATCATCAACGGCGCTTTTTTGCGCGCCTTTAAATTTGGTGATTTGGGTCGTAAAAATAGGTTGCATGATTTTCCTTAATTTTTGCGAAATGATAGCTTGAAAATCTAAATTTAAGATTTGATTGTAGTGAATTCTTGCTTAAATCAAGCAAAAACTTAAACGTATTTTAGCGCGTTTTTATCGGTATCTGATGATGATTTGTATATGCGAATTTAGCATATATCTTAAGATATTTTTGACCACGATTTTATCATTATCTATCATTTGAATAAGAAATGAAGGAATGATAAAAAAAATAGTATAAGGCTAGAATTAGATCGCACATAACTTGCCGCATATGTAGGTTAAATCTTGAAAAATCATAAATATAATTTGCGGCCTGACGTAAGACCGAGAAGGAAATTTATATTATAGAGTCGAGTCAAAAAACTAATTTTATCAAGCCGTATTTTACTGTTATATGGCCCGTGCATGACTCAAACACGCCGACCGTATATAAAAAGTCCTTAATTATATTCATTAAGGGCTTTTTATATGAAAACTTAGACATTTTGCCGATGAAAAATCATTTTCGAGCGATAAAGTTTCGTCTAAGTTTTTATATTTTTCTTTTGCCTAGACAAAGAAAAATATCGGCCGTCTGCCAAGACCTTACAGCAAACTCATTTGAGTTTGCTAAGTAAGTATTAACATATTGTCCTATGTAGAGGTTATTTATTCTTGATGTTTTGATAAATGATATTAAGTTCTAAAACTGTACGATGGAATTAGAAACTGTTATTTTTTATTAAGTTAAAGTAAATTTTGGTTTATATGGAAATTTACTTTTGTTTTTTTATTTGGTATTTTAGCACAAATTTTAAAATTGAGATTTTGTTGGTTTTTATATAGCATAAATAAAGATTAAAGTAGAGATTGTTTTTTGAGCAAGAAATAAAAATCAAAAAGAAGAGTATTTTTGTGTGGGATTAAGATTATTTAATAAAACAAGCATCGTTATAATATAGCCGTATTTATTTTTGTAGACGTATTAAAAATCTCGATTTTATCGTGTTAAAAATATATTTATACCATAACGATCTTATTTTTTCCAAATTACTAACAGTCGTATTTGCAAAAAAGCCCCGATTTGATAATCAACAAAGCTTAATATTTTCTTCTGTATTGACTTGAGTATTTGCTAGATAATTAATCTCACTCAAACTATCGCCACTCTTTTACCGCAAGCTTTTATGTAGTTAAAGAATGTTTTATACTTGATATTATACGCTCCGCTTTCTATCCTAGCTACGGCTGATTGGGTTATGCCCATCCTTTTAGCTACCTCGCTTTGAGTTAGCCCGGCTTCGCTTCTGGCGTCTATTAAAGCTTCTATGGCTTTATATTCGTCCTCTAACGCATCGTATTGCGCTTTAAATTCCGGATTTTTTAGCTCTTCTTTTAAAACTTCTCTAAAATTAACGGTTCTCATCTTTAAACTCCCTTAATCTTTGTTCCGCCAAATTTAGTATGCTTTTTGGCGTTTTTTGCGTTTTTTTGACAAAAGTTAGCAGGATTATTATCCTTTTGCCGATTTCATAACAATATATGCTTTTAGCTATACCTTCATCCGACTTTATACGTATCTCAAATAGTCCGTCATTTACGATCATTAGCGCCGTAAGCGCGGTGGTAAAAGAGAAAATGGACTCAAATCCAGCCTTTTATAAATCAATAGCGCAGCAGATACAAGATATCATCGACGAGTATAAAGCAAAAAGGCTAAGTGAGGAAGAAAAACTTGCCAAAGCAAAACTGCTAAAAGACCTTATAACTGGTGCTTTAAAGCCAAATGAAGACAGGTATCCAAAAGAATTTAATGGTAAGAAAATTTTATTTGCCATTTATGATAATTTGCTTGACATTTTGGCAGATGTGGAGCTTATGGATGTTGAAACGGTCGCTAAAAATTTGAGCATGAAATTTTATGAAATTTACGAAGAGGCCTCAAAAAAACCAGAATGGCACAAAAATAAAGACGTAGAAAATGAGATAACAAGCGCTATGGAAGACGCTCTTTGGGAGATAGAGGACGAATATGACGTTTCTATCGATGAGAAGGAGAAAATTTACCAAACTATCCGTGGAATAGGGATAAGCTTTTATGTCAAATGAGGTGAAAATCATCAAAAAAGAGGTGAAAAATATCACCTTAAAAGTTAGACCAAATGGCGAAGCTATCCTAACCGCGCCAAAGTCGGCAAGCGATGAGCATATAAAATTTATCATAAAAAAAAGAGCTAAATGGATAGCGCAAAAGCGCGCTTTTTTTGCAGCATTTAAGACGAGCCAAAAAGAGTATGTAAGTGGCGAGGACTTTAAATATCTTGGGCGAAGCTACCGGCTTAAAGTGGTGCAGTCTAAAGAGGAGCACGTAAAGCTTCAAAGGGGCTATCTTGAGCTCTTTGTGAAAGATAAAAGCAACCTAGAGCGAAAAGAAAATTTAGTCTATGAGTGGTATCATGAAAAGGCGACGTTATATTTTTTTAATATCTTGCAAGAATTTAACAAGATAGTAAAACAAGATATCAAAAGCGTAAAAATAAGGCAGATGAAGACGAGATGGGGGAGTTGCAATCCTTATAAATCATATATAAATTTAAACATAGAGCTCATCAAAAAGCCAAAAGCATGCATCGAGTATGTCGTATTTCACGAGCTTACTCACCTGCTGTATCCAAATCACTCAAAGAAATTTTATGACTATCTAACGCTTTATATGCCTGACTGGCAAAAACGCAAGGAAATTTTAGAGAGAGTTTAGAAAATTTGGCTTAAATTTTGGACTATTAAACATTTTTGTATTTTAAAAGTATTTTAAAATCTAAGGAAAAGTGATGAAAAATTTTTAATTTTTTAATGTTGATAAAGTAGCTGGTGGGTTCACCAGGACTCGAACCTGGGACCATCCGGTTATGAGCCGGATGCTCTAACCAACTGAGCTATGAACCCGCAGTTGAAAGAAAATCGTATTATACAAGAAAAAGCTTATCTAAATATAAAAAATAGTCTTTTTTATGTGGAGTGTAAAACGAATAAATTTAAAAAGAAAAAGCCCTAAAATAGGGCTTATAAATTATTTATAATTTTTTATCGCAGCGTCTAAAATCTCTTTTGCAGCATTTGCATCTTTAAATTCTTTCACCTTAACCCATTTGTTTGGCTCAAGAATTTTATAAGTTTCAAAGAAATTTTTGATCTTATTTAGTGTCGCAGTTGGCAAATCTTCGTAGCTTTTTATCGCCTCATATCTTGGATCGATCTTTGTAACTGGCACAGCCAAAAGCTTCTCATCCATACCTGCTTCATCCTCCATCACTAAAACGCCTATCAAACGGCAAGGGATAACGCAACCAGCTTGGAGTGGATACTCGTTTAGCACCAAAATATCAGCTGGATCGCCGTCAGCTGCAAGTGTGTTTGGCACAAAGCCGTAGTTTGCTGGGTAGAACATCGCTGAGTAAAGCACGCGATCAACTACGACTGCACCGCTATCTTTATCGATCTCGTATTTGATATTTGAGCCATAAGGTATTTCTATTACAGCATTGATTTTGTCTGGGTTTGAGCCAAATTTGATCTTTGAAACGTCCATATATTTGTCCTTTACGTTAGAATTTTTCGTGATTTTAGTATTTTTTGCATTAAATGCGTGTAAATTTTTAACTACCTTATGATTTCTACTCTATCTACGTCGATTTCTGTTTTTGCGAAGTCTTTATCCACTTCGCCTCTTATCCTTAAAGGCGTATCTTCGTTGGCTTTTATGTCACCCCATTTTTTGTCGTCAATCTCAACAACGATGACATCTCCATTTTTATCAACAAATTCATACTTATCTGATTTGATGTGTGACTTTATTTTGCCCTCAAGCACGACCTTTGCGTCATCATTTAACTTTAATGCCTCTTTTGCACTTATCGTTTCACTTGAGTGCTTTGATGTGAAGCCTCCAGCCATCGCAATGCTAACAGATATTGCAGCGATTATGATCTTTTTCATTTTTATCCTTTAAAATTGGTTGTGAAATTTTAAGGGATAGTACATTTATGATATTAATAAAAGGTAAGTTTTTACATAAAATCTTTTGTAACAATCTTATAGATGTTTTTAGCGGTAATCGGTAGCGCTCTATCTGCGCTACCACCAAGAAAGCCATATCTAATCTCGACAGTAACGTTAAATTTGGCTACCTCTTTACCATTTTGATCAACTAAATTTATGACTGCGAGAGTTTCAGATTTACCTGCACCACCTATACCTAGGGTTAAGTGCCTAAGGATCCTAACTCCATTTTTTGTTATTTGTATATCGCATTTTATGATTAGGTCGTCACCGTATTGGTTTTTCTTTTTTAAAAATGTATTTATGTGTCCTTCTAGCTTTTTATCAAGTTCAGTTTCGCCACAAACCGCTTTAGCACTGCTGTACTTATATGTGGTATCCTTTTCAACCATTTCTATATACTTTTTTGCACATCCTGTAAAAGTAAAAATGGCTATGATCGCAAGTAGTATTGTAAATTTAAATTTATGCATAATTTTATCTTTGTTTAGGTCTGTTAAAAATAGGTTTAGAATTGTAGGGAAGTTACATTTAAAATAAAATTAAAAATAAGTATATTTGAATGATATTTATTTGGGACCTTGCACATTTTTATGCAAGGTCTGTAAATTTATAAAAGTTTAGCTAGTAAATTTTTGATATCAGCCACGATCTCGTCAATGCTACGCTCGCCATTTACTACGTGAAGTAGCTCTTTTTCGCTATAAAATTTGCGGATAGGTTTGATCGGATCAAGATATACTTTCATGCGGTTGTTAAAGACTTCGTTATTATCGTCAGCGCCTCTTGCACGGCCAAGCACTCTTGCTCTTGCCACATCTTCGCTAACATCTACTTCGATGACGCCTTTTAGAGAAATTTCTTTTTGCTCGCTTAATACCTTGTCAAGCTCTGTCATTTGTTCAACGCTTCTTGGGTAGCCATCTATTATGATATTTGATTTATTTGAGCTTTTGATAGCTGAGACGATCGCATTTACGACGACGTCAAGTGGGACCAAATTTCCTTTTGAGATAAAGCCGTCTATTAGTTTGCCAAGCTCGCTACCACTTGCGACTTCAGCTCTTAAAAGGTCGCCAGTTGAAAAGTGAGCAAATTTCTCATCTTGCTGTGCGATGATCGATGCGTCTGTCGTTTTTCCGCTACCTGGAGCGCCAATGATTAAAAATAAATTTTTCATTCTTTCCCTTTTTTATATTTTTTGAGCACCTTTGAATGAGTTTGAAAATTTCACCCTGTAGCAGACTATATGTCTAGCTTTGGGATGAAATTTTCTGTACAACATCCAAAATCATCTCAAAAATTTAATCTTTAAATAAAATAACTCAAATTTAGACATCTAAAAGTCTAAATTTATTGCAAAAATTTTAATTCTTTTGCTCTTTTTCTCTTATCCTTAGTCCTAGCTCCCTAAGCTGTTCATTGCTAGCGTGGCTTGGTGCCTTTGTTAGTGGGCACTGAGCACGTTGTGTTTTAGGGAATGCTATGACGTCACGGATCGAGCCTGCTTTATTTACGAGCATATTTAGCCTGTCAAAGCCGATCGCGATACCACCATGTGGAGGCGCGCCAAATGTCAAGGCATCAAGCAAGAAGCCAAATTTCTCACGCTGCTCCGCTTCATCTATGCCAAGAAGTTTAAAGACCTTTTGTTGGATGTCGTTTTTGTGAATTCTTATACTTCCGCCGCCAAGCTCAAAGCCGTTTAGTACGACGTCGTGAGCGATAGAAAGGATATCCTCAAGATCAGGCTCGTCTATATTTTTTGGCATAGTAAATGGATGGTGCATCGCAGAGTAGCTTCCATCGTCATTTTGCTCAAACATTGGGAAGTCAAGCACCCATAAAAACTCAAGCTTGTCTTGGTCGATGATGCCCATTTGCTCAGCTAGAAAAATTCTAAATCTTCCCATATAATCAAGCACGATCTTTTTCTTGCCAGCACCAAAGAATACAACGTCGCCAACTTTTAGTTCACATCTTGAGACGATCTCGTCAAGATCGCTTTGCTCGAAAAATTTGCAAAGTGGGCCTTTTAAACCATCTTCTTTCATCTGGAAGTAGCCAAGACCTTGCGCGCCAAATTTACGTACAAATTCCTCAAATCTATTCATCTCGCGCTTGCTAAAGATGTTGTCGCCATTTGGCACTTTTAGCGCTTTGATACGATTTTTCTTCTTATCTTTTGCGATAGAGCTAAAAATTTCATTGCTTGAGCGTTCAAAAATATCGATCACATCGATCATTTTTAGATCGTATCTAAGATCAGGCTTATCTGAGCCATAAGTCTCAGTCGCCTCTTTGTAGCTCATACGTCTAAATGGCGTTTTGATATCGTATCCGCAGGCTTTAAATATATCTTTTAGCATCGTTTCAGCCATATTTATGATATCTTCTTGTTCGACAAAGCTCATTTCGATATCTATTTGAGTAAATTCTGGTTGGCGATCAGCCCTTAAATCTTCGTCGCGGAAGCATTTTGCGATTTGGAAATATTTATCAAAGCCCGAGCACATCAAAAGCTGCTTAAATAGCTGTGGGCTTTGTGGGAGCGCATAAAATTGACCCGGATATACACGGCTTGGCACTAGGTAGTCTCTCGCTCCTTCTGGGGTTGCGCGTGTTAAAACTGGAGTTTCAAACTCGATAAAGCCCATTTTATCTAGGCTGTTTCTAGCTGCGATCGCTGCGCGGGAACGCATTTTAAAGATATTTTGCAAACGCTCGCTTCTAAGGTCTAAAAAGCGGTATTTTAGCCTAATGTCCTCATTTACGCTCTCATCGCCTATCATAAATGGTAGCGGCTCGCTTGGATTTTCGATGATGAGCTCGCTTACTATCACCTCTATCTCGCCAGTTTTTAGCTTTAGGTTGGTTAGTCCTTCGCCTCTAGCTCTTACTTTTCCTTTTGCTTTTAAGACATATTCATCTCTTACTTTTGCAGCAATATCATGTGCTTCTTTGCTATCAGCCGGATCGCAAACTAGTTGTATAAGCCCACTAACGTCTCTTAAGTCGATGAAAACAACACCGCCGTGGTCTCTATATGTGTTTGCCCAGCCACAAAGTATTACTTCTTTGCCGATATCAGCTTTGCTAAGATCGGTGCAATAATGACTTCGCATAAAATGCTCCTTTGCAATGTTTTTTAGGCAATTATAATCGCTTTTTTCTTTTGAAAAGCTTTGTTAAAATAAAATATGTTACAATCATTTACATGAAAAATGAACAAAAATTTAATACTTTTTGCACAAAAAAAGTAGGACTTATTGCTAAAGATTATCCATTATTTAGGCAAGATTTAGAAAAATTAGAAAAAATTTTAAAAAAGTATAACGCAGAAATTTTGCTTGAAAAAAACTGTGCAAAACAGGTAGAAAAAAGTGGCTTTGAGCTGATAAAACTGGCCAAAGAGTGCGAATTTCTTATCACGCTTGGTGGCGATGGCACGATCATCTCAACTTGTAGAAAGCTAGCTTACATCTCGCCGCTAATACTAGGCATACACGCTGGCAGGCTCGGCTTTTTGACAGATATCACGATAAATGAGAGTGAGAAGTTTTTTAAAGACTTTTTTGATGATAAATTTGAGATAGAAACGCCTTTTATGCTTGATGTGACGCTTCATAAAAATGATGGCAAAACTGAGCAAAAGATAGCTTTTAATGACGCGGTCATCGTTAGTAAAAATGGCGGCTCGATGACGCATATCGAGGCACTTTTAAATGAAAAGTATTTTAACTCATATTACGGAGACGGCGTCATAGTGGCAACACCAGCAGGAACTACGGCATATAATATGAGCGCAAATGGCCCTATCATATATCCGCTAAGCGAGGTCTTTGCGCTAACTCCCATCTGCTCGCACTCACTCACGCAACGTCCAGTCGTGCTTACCAAAAATCACACGGTTAAATTTAAAACAAAAAGCGATGCGATTTTGGTACTTGATGGTCAAGATAGGTTTGATATGAGTAAAATTTCAGCCGTCAGCATGAGCCTTAGCAACAAAAAAGCTAGACTGATACGTCATATTGGTAGGGATTATTTTCAAATTTTAAAAGAGAAACTTCACTGGGGTTATAATGATTGATCGAATTTTGATTAAGGATTATCTAAATTTTAAAAATGTCGAGCTAAATTTCAAAGAAGGACTTAGCGTATTTACGGGCGTTAGCGGCGCTGGCAAGTCTGTGCTAATGAGCGCTATAATGGCTGTTTTTGGGCTAAAAGACAGCGAGGCAAGGCTGATAGAAGCTGACGTGGAGCATAAATTTGAGCTTGACGAGTTTGGCATAGAAAATGAAGAGGTCAATATTTTCAAGCTTTTAAAAGATAAAAGCACGAGATATTTTATAAATCAGCAAGCCATCTCAAAGAAAAATTTAGCCCAAGTGGCGCGCGAGCACATCAAATACCTCTCAGCAAAAGAGGCAAATGAATTTGAAAATGAGAAATTCCTAAATTTGCTTGATAGGCTGGAAATTTCGAAAAATGAGAAATTTAAAGAGATAAAGCAGGAATTTGAAGAAGCGTTTTTGGAATTTTCTAAAATTTCAAAAGAGCTAGCCACTATAAAAGAGGAAGAGAAAAAGGTTGAGGAGCTAAAGGAGCTTGCTAGCTTTGAGATCGAGAAGATAAGAAGCGTGGGGCCTAAAAAAGGCGAGTTTGAAGAGCTTATGGAGACTAAAAAAAGGCTTAGTAAAAAGGATAAGATAAATGAGGCGTGGGCTAGAGCTGAGCGGATATTTGAGCTAGAGCACAGCGTAAATGAGGCTCTAAGTATCAGTGACCTTGACAATGGCTTTTTTGAAGATGCGATGAATGAGCTTAGGGTCGCAAGAGATAGCCTAAATATGGAGGAGCTTGACGATATCGACGTAGAGAGCGTGCTTGATAGAATAGAAGCTCTTAATGCCATCATTAGGCGATACGGCAGCGAGGAAGAGGCATTAGAAGCGCTTGATAAAAAGGAAAAAGAGCTTGCCAGATATGAAAATTTAAGCTTTGAAAAGAGCGAGCTTGAGAAGAAATTTGAAATTTTAAGCAAAAAGGCAAATGCGCTAGCCAGCACTTTAAGCAAGGCAAGGGGCGTAAATTTAAAAGAGCTTGAGGCGATGATAAATTTATACCTAAAAGAGCTTTATATGCCAGATATCACGCTAAGGATCGAGGGCAAAAAGCTTGATATCTTGGGAGTTGATGAAATTTGTCTAAATTTAAATGAGACTTCGCTTAAAAATTTAAGTTCAGGTGAGCTAAACCGTCTAAGACTGGCCTTTATAGCTGCCTCTAGTGAGATCACAAAAACGGGCGGTGATGTCATCATACTTGATGAAATAGATGCAAATTTAAGCGGAAAAGAGGCGATGAGTATCGCAAATGTTTTGCTTAAGCTTGCAAATTTTTATCAAATTTTTGCCATTTCACATCAGCCGCAGCTTAGCTCAAAGGCAAATTCTCACTTTTTGGTAGAGCGTCACGAGGAAAACTCGGTCGTAAGAGAGCTTGATAAAGATGAACGAGTGAGCGAATTAGCACGTATGATAAGTGGTGAGCACATAAGTGAAGAGGCAATAAATTTTGCGAAAGGGCTTTTAAAGTAGCTTAATTTAAATTATTAATTTAAGCTTTATAAATAAATTTATTTGATAAAATTGCCACTAATTTGATAAAAATTTTTGTAGGAATAATATGGAAAGAATCCTTGTAGTTGATGATAATAAGGCGTTAGCAAAGCTGATTGTTATGCAAATGGAAAAGACTATTGATGAGATGGCAATTGATGTCGCATATAGTTTTGCCGAGGCTCAAATGCTAATTAATGAGCATGACAAAGATTATTTTATGACTATTTTGGATTTAAATTTGCCAGATGCTCCAAATGGAGAGATCGTTGATTATGCACTTTCCAAAGGACTTTCAGCTATTGTTTTAACAGGTAGCATTGATGATGAAACAAGGCAAAATTTTATAAATAAAGATATTGTTGATTATGTTTATAAAGGGAATATGGACGATATCAACTATATCTTTCAAATGATAAATAGACTGAGCAAAAATAGACAATACAAGGTTTTGGTTGTCGAAGACTCGCTCCCTTTTAGAAATATGATAAAAAAGATATTAACTAGCCTTCAGTTTAAAGTTTTGGCTGCGGCTCATGGCGAAGAGGCAATGAGTTATTTTGCAGATAATCCTGATATAAATCTTATAATAACTGATTATAGAATGCCAGTAAAAGATGGCCTTGAAGTTTTAAAGGAGGTTAGAAAAGAAAAAGATAAAAATAGTCTTGGCGTAATCGTTATGACATCTCCTAGCGAAAAGACTGACGCATCAATATTTTTAAAAAATGGTGCGAGCGATTTTATAGCAAAACCATTTTCAAAAGAAGAGCTAATATGCCGTGTTAATAATACGATCGAAGCGATGGAAAATATAAACAAGATAGCAAATTTTGCAAATCGCGACTTCTTAACAGGAGTTTATAATAGAAGATTTTTTTATTCTGACGTAGAAGAGTATGTTCAAGTAGCTGAAGAGACTAATGAGCCTTACGCTTTTGCAATGATTGATGTTGATTATTTTAAGAAAATAAATGATAAATATGGCCATGATGGCGGAGATAAGGTACTAAAATCAATCGCAAAAATTTTAAATGACAATACAAAAGGAAGCGATATCGTTGCTAGATTTGGTGGCGAAGAATTTTGCGTTGTCCTTAAAAAGATAAATAAAGAAGAAGCTGTTAAATTTTTTGTAAATTTGCGAGCCAAAGTAGCTGAAAATAAAGTAACTATAAAAAAGGAAAAAGTAAAAGTTACTATATCAATAGGCGTATCTTTTGGCAATGGGTATTGCGAGATAGACGATATGCTTGAGGCTTGCGATTCAGCGCTTTACACCGCAAAAGAAAATGGTAGAAACAGAGTAGAAATAGCTTTATGATTATAGATACACATTGTCATTTGGATAGTAAAGTTTATGATCCTGACCTTGATAAAATTTTAGATGAAGCTAGAAATTTAGGGCTAAAAGGCTTTATTATCCCGGGAGCTGATATCAATGATTTACCAAAAGCGGCTAAAATAGCGCATGAAAATTCTGACATTTTCTTTGCCACCGGAGTTCATCCATATGATAAAGAGAGTTTTGATATTGAAATTTTAAGAAATTTTGCTAAAGATGAAAAGTGTGTGGCGATTGGTGAATGCGGTCTAGACTACTTTCGCTTACCGAAAGATGAAAATGAAAAAATAAAAGAAAAAGAGGATCAAAAACGTATTTTTTTAGCTCAACTTGATTTGGCTGTTGAGTTAAAAAAACCCGTTATTCTTCACATTAGGGAGGCTAATGAGGACTCTTTTAATATCTTAAAAGAGTATGCACCAAAGCTTGAAGCTGGAGCGATTTTGCACTGTTATAATGCTTCGCCACTCCTTTTAGAGCTTTGTAAATTTGGGAATTTTTACTTTGGCATAGGCGGTGTTTTAACATTTAAAAATGCTAAAAATTTAGTCGAAATTTTGCCAAAAATCCCATTTGATAGGATAGTTATTGAAACTGACGCTCCTTATCTCACGCCAGAACCGAATCGTGGCAAGAGAAATGAGCCAGCGTTTACGACATTTGTTGCTAAAAAGATAGCTGAAATTTTAAACCTTGAGTTTGAAGTTGTTTGTGAAAAAACTTCAAATAATGCCAAAAGGTTGTTTAAGTGCTTTGCTTAAATTTTGGGCATTGCGCTTGTTTAAGATGCTAGCATCTTAAGTTTTGACACGAAAAAGGATAGAAATGAAAGCAATGCTTAAAATATTTTTAATGTTTGCATGTAGTACCTTGCTACTAGCAAATACACCTGAAAAGAGCTCATACGATACTCAGGTAAAAATTTTAAAAGAGCTGGATATTGACGCTAGCTTTATGAAGACTTCTCACTATGCAAAGATGAGACAAGGTATCAAACAATCACAACTTGAAACATTTACAGAAGCTCTAAAAAATGGTTATATGTATATACCGATGGTAAAAGAGCAGATCAAAAAATCCGGCGTACCTGAGTCATTCTTTTATCTAGCTATGATAGAATCAGGCTTTTCAAATCACACAGTCTCAAACGCAAAAGCTACTGGCATGTGGCAGTTTATGGAGCAAACGGCTAGACTGCATGGTCTAAAGGTAGGACAGTATGTCGATGAGAGAAAAGATCCAGTAGAGTCTACTATTGCAGCAACAAATTATCTAAAGTCGCTTAAAAATCAATTTGGCAAGTGGTATCTAGCAGCTATGGCCTATAACTGTGGCGATGGAGCCTTAAAAAGAGCTATACAAAAAGCTGGTACAGATGACCTTGTAACGCTTCTTGACGCAGAGAAAAAATACCTTCCAGCCGAAACTAGAAATTTTGTTATTAAAATTTTAAGAGCAGCATATACCGCAAAAGACGCAGACTTCTTGATGTCTAAAGATTCATCTTTGTTAAACATAAACGGAGGACTAAAGCTTGTAAAAGTAAAAGTGCCTGGCGGTACAAATTTAGCTCAAATAGGCGATAGTATCGGTCTTAGTACAAAAAAGATGAAAAATAACAACCCGCATTTAAAATTTGTATTTACTCCGCCAACTCTAAAAGATTATTATGTTTATATCCCTGAAAACAAAAAACAGCTTTTTGCAGAAAATTTCAAGCCATTTAATGGCAAAAATAATTTTTATACCTACGTTGTAAAAAAAGGCGAAACATTACTTTCTATCTCTAAAAAAACAGGTGTTAGCCATAGAGCGATCAAGGACTACAACGAGCTTAGCACAAATGCCGTAAGCTATAATCAAAAACTAATTATTCCATTTTCCGCACAAAATAAATCTCAGAACTATATAGTCCAAACTGGTGACACGATAGCTTCTTTATCTAAAAAATTTAATGTGAGTGAAAAAGATTTAAAAGATGCAAATTCTTTTGCTAGTTCAAATTTAAATGTTGGAGCAAATATTGTCATACCATAAGAGCCTAAAATTTTATATAGGACTAAGTTTTACGCTTCTAGTTACTGGTTGCTCTTGGAGCGGGGCACCATTTACACCAAGTGGCCCAACTAATGTAAGGGGCAACAATTCAGCTTCTATCCAAAAAGCAACAATGAGACCTTACACGATAAATGGCAAAACATACTACCCAACCGTTGTAAGCGTGGGTGATAGGGCAAGTGGCACAGCAAGCTGGTATGGTCCAAATTTTCATGGTAAAACAACCTCAAACGGCGAAATTTATAATATGTACAACATGACCGCAGCACACAAAACTTTGCCGATGAATACGATCCTTAAAGTAACAAATTTAAGAAATCAAAAAAGCGTCATTGTTCGTGTAAATGATCGTGGACCTTTTGTGGCTGATAGAGTTTTAGATCTTTCAAAGGCGGCTGCAACTAAACTTGATATTATCGGTACAGGCACAGCTCCAGTTAGTATGGAAGTCATAGGCTTTAATGAAGATATAAATGCTATTGCAAGCATTAACGCTCAAGCAAAACCGACAAGCACTGGCATAAAAGTGCCAAATCCAGTCTCTCCGACAGCTCCAACTGGAGGCATTATTATTTCGTCAGAGCAACGAGTCGTGGGTGGAGATTTTATGGTACAAATTGGCTCATTTAAAAACCTTGAGGGCGCAAATAGATATCAAAGAGAGCATCAAAGCATAGATGGTTACAAGTCGGTAGTCAGGACATTTACTATAGATGGCTCGACCATTTATAGAGTATTTTTAAATGGCTTTAGAAGTGAGGACGAGGCTAGGGATTATGCAAGAAGTGGTAAATTCCAAGGTGCATTTATAGTAAGAGGTTAGGGCGTGAGAGAAGAAATTTTAGAACTAACTAGAAACACAAAAGAGACGCAAATTTCTATGAAGCTTAAAATTTATGGCTCTGGTGTTGCAAAGATAGATACTGGCATTGGCTTTTTTGACCATATGCTTGAAGCTTTTACAAAGCATTCTTTGCTTGATCTTGAAATTTCATGCAAGGGCGACACGCATGTGGATTTTCATCACAGCGTTGAGGATGTCGGCATAGTTTTGGGTCAGCTTTTAAAAGAGGCCTTGTATCCTTTAAGTGGCGTTGAGAGATTTGGTGAGGCAAGCGTCGTTATGGACGAAGCTGCTGTTTTTTGTGCGCTAGATCTTAGCAATAGAGCCTACCTTGTCTATGAAAATTTTAATGAAAATGCCAAAGTAGGGGAGTTTGACACTGAGCTTGTGGAGGAATTTTTTAGGGCAGTTGCTGTAAATTCTGGTATCACTCTTCATCTAAATCAAATTCGTGGCAAAAACACTCACCATATCATAGAAGCAACTTTTAAATCATTTGCTGTAGCACTTCGCAGAGCGCTTGCTAAAAATGCAAGGATCGGCACACCAAGTACAAAAGGTGTTTTATGATAGAGATTATATTTTTAGATGTTGATGGTTGCCTCACTGATGGCAAGATCATCTACAATGCAAACGGCGAAGAGCTTAAATTTTTTGATGTAAAAGATGGCTACGCGATAGAAAGCTGGCTAAAGCTTGGTAAAAAAGTAGCTATCATTACAGGCAGAAAGTCAGCCATCGTTGAGCGAAGGGCTGAAGATCTAAAGATAAATCACGTCTATCAAGGTGTTAGCGATAAATTTGAAGTGGCGAGTGAGATATTAAAATTTGAAGGGCTTAGCTTTAAAAACGCAGCAGCTATCGGTGATGACTACAATGACTATAAAATTTTAAATGCAGTTTCTTGGAGCTTTAAGCCAAAAGATGCGATAAAAGAGCTTGATGTAAAGACAAAGCTAAAGCACAAAGGTGGCAATGGCGCGGTTAGAGAGATGATCGAGCTTATTATAAAATCAGAAAATTTATATGACGAGTGGTCGAAGCGTTGGTTGTAAAAATTTTTTACTTCGTCGTGGCCATTTTTAGTGTCGTGATGATATTTTTGGCGGCTCAAGATCCATACCTTGCAAATGTTTTAAAGATCGACACAAAGATATCAAATATGCAGATAAATGACGTGATAGATTATGAGATAAATTCCACGAAAATAAGCGGAGTCTACGAGGCTGATGAGCTAAATAGATACAATGATAAAGATGAATTTTTGAGTTTTAAAGCAAAAATTTTAAGAGGAAATTTAAAACATTTTCTAAGCTCAGACAAAGCAATCTCACAAAATGATGAAATCATCTTTCAAAAGAATGCGAACTATGAAAACAACGATAGTTTGAGATTTATAAGTGACGAAGTGATATATGGAACAAAAACAAAAATAGTAAGATCTGAAGCAAATTTCACGCTCATAAGAAATAATGATAAGGCACTGGGCGAGAGTGGAAGCTATGATCTTGCTAAAAAACAAACGCAGGTAAAAGGGCTAAGGGCATGGGTAGAAGAAAATCAGCGATTTTAGCGGTGATATTGGGTTTTACATTTTTAAATGCAGAGCAAGTTGAAATCACATCAAATGATTTTTTTGCAGATGAGAATAAGCAAACTAGTGAATTCATAGGTAATGTAAATATCAAAAAGGGTTCATTTGATGAGCTTAAGGCAGATAAGGTGGTTGTCTATTTTGACAAAAAACGCCAGCCTATAAAATATGTGGCCACTGGCAATGCTAGAGCTAAAATTTTTATAAAAGATAAGCACTACGACGGCAAAGGCAATACTCTTACATACGAGCCAGCAAAACAGGTCTATACTGTTAGTGGAAATGGCTATTTGCATGAGGTAGAAACTGATAAGAATGTTTATGGTGAAAAGATCGTTGTCAACCAAAAAGATGGCACATATAGTGTAAATAGTGATGAAAAAAAGCCTGTTAAGTTTATCTTTCAGGTAGAGGAAAAAGATAAGTGATAAGGCCACTAGGTGCTAAATTTATCACATCAAGTCCAAGTATAAAAGAGGCTCCAAGCTTCGTAACAAGCGAAGTTGTCTTTTTGGGTAGATCAAATGTTGGTAAAAGCAGCCTCATAAATACACTTGTAAATCAAAAAAATCTAGCCAAAAGCTCATCGACTCCTGGCAAAACTCAGCTTATAAATTTTTTTGAGGCCGAGTTTTGTGAGCAAAAAGATGAGCAGGAAGAAAAAGATAAATTTAAGCTCATTTTTGTTGATTTGCCAGGCTTTGGCTATGCAAAAGTGGCAAAGTCAAAGCATGATGAATGGCGTAAAAATTTAGATGAGTTTTTGAAATTTAGAAGCGACATTAGACTTTTTATACACCTAATTGATGCTAGACATTTTGATTTAGACATAGACGTAAATGTGGATGCTTATCTAAAAAGCTTTTTAAGAGCTGATCAGAAAATTTTAAATTTATATACAAAAAGCGATAAGCTAAATCAAAGCCAAAAGAGTGCGGTAATGAAATTTGACCCAAGCGGCATCTTGGTCTCAACTCTTAATAAAAGCGGTATCGAAAAGGCTAGAGAAGCTATCATAAATAACGCTCTTGGTAGATAAAATGCAAACCATAAGCAGCTTAGATATTAAAATTTTTAAAGAATTTTGGTGGGCTGTTTTTTTATTCTCATATGAGATCGCAACTACGCAATTTGGCTTTTTGCCACCACTCATTGGTATTTTTTTTACTTATATGATTTTGGAGTATTCAAGAAAACAAAAGCAATACGACGAGTTTAAGCACAATTGGTACTTTGCGATAATTTTTATAATATTTGCTGAGCAAATTCATGGATTTCATCTTTTTTCAACGATTATTGCTTTTTTACTTTTTTATAATTTTATTTTAGACTGGCTCTATACCACGATGAAGTGGCGAAACTGCCTACTTATCATCTTTGTAGCAGCTGGATACGCTTTAACATTTCTTGTAAATAATCTATTTGCTTACGTTTTAAATGAGCAAAATTTAGCATTTTCGACTGAATATCTATTTTTTATAGCATTTGAAAGTATCCTTGCTATCGTTCTTTTTAGGGATAAAGTGCTATGAGGATGCGCATCGTCTTTAGTGTAATCGCTCTTTTTTGGATTATACTTTTGGGACGAATTTATCATCTAAGCATAAACTCAAATACTTACTACAACGAAATTGCAGAACAAAACGCGATAAAAACTATTTATACTCCGCCAGTTAGGGGTATCATCTTTGACGCACATGATAAGCCAATGGCTGTTAATCGTCTTGGCTTTTCAGTATCCATTAGACCTCATTTAAGTGCTAATAAAAAGGTAAAAATTTTAGATGATGAGCTAGCTTACATTGGCTCACTATTTAGTGATCTAAATGTTACAAAGCTTAAAAATGAATACATAAAAAATGACTCAGCTTATAACCAAGATTTTATAAATGTGGTCGAATTTATTGATTATGATAAATTTTTGCCATTTTTTGCATCACTTTCTTTGCGTGAAAATTTAGAGATAAGGCCCGCTTCAAAACGCCACTATCCGTATAACGATCTGGCTTCTCACATTATCGGCTACGTCGGTAGGGCAAATCAAAAAGATATGGACAATGATCCTTTGACAAAGCTTACAAACTACATTGGAAGAAGTGGTGTGGAGAGGTTTTATAATCCGATCTTACAAGGAATTCAGGGATTTAAAAAGATAAAGGTAAATGCCTTAAATGAAGAGATAGAGCAGATAAGCTATCAAGCGCCACAAAGTCAAAACATAAAGCTCGCCGTCGATCTTGAGCTTCAGCAGTTTGTCTCTGATGTCTTTGGTAAGGATGCAGGAAGCGTCATAGTTATGAGTCTAAAAGACGGTGCTATCATAGCTGCTGGTAGCTTTCCAGAGTACGATCTAAACCCATTTGTGCTTGGAATTTCTCAGCCTGAATGGGAAGAGCTTGTAAAAAATGTCGATCATCCTTTTACAAATAAGCTAATAAACGGCCTTTATCCGCCAGGATCTGTCGTAAAAATGGGTATGGCACTTGCGTTTTTGGATAATGGCATGAGCAAATACGATAGCTTTTTTTGTAGTGGCTCGTATGAGCTTGGAGGGCGTAAATTCCGCTGCTGGAACTCTCACGGACATGGAAATGTTAATATGAATACGGCAATTAGAGAGAGCTGTGATGATTATTTTTATAAAGGTAGTCAAAAGATAGGGATTGACGCTATCGTGCCGATACTTGAGCGTATGGGATTTGGTAGAAAAACCGAGGTTGATTTGCCAAATGAGTTTGTGGGGACTTTGCCAAGCAGAGAGTGGAAGATGAGAAAGTATGGCAAAGCGTGGTTTCAAGGTGAGACCCTCATCACTTCTATCGGCCAGGGAAATTTCTTAGTCACGCCTATGCAAGTGGCAAAATATACAGCAGGCCTTGCAACTGGGCTAAATGTGACTCCACATTTTTTAAAGAGCATTGATGACAAGGATGTTGATTTTACACCAACAGATGATGCTTTTACGCCGTTTGAGAAATCACAGTTACCAGCTATTAGGCATGCAATGTATGAAGTGGCAAATCACCCAAGAGGCACGGCAAATAGGCATTTTATTGGAAGCTTAGTTAAAGTTGCTGCAAAGACCGGTACTGCCCAGGTCGTTGGAATTTCTCAAACTGAAAAGAAACGTATGAAAGAAGAGGATATGGCGTATTTACAAAGATCTCATGCGTGGATGACTACATATGCGCCTTATGAAGATCCGCAATATGTCATTACAATGGTTATCGAGCATGGTGGCCATGGTGGAAGTGCGGCTGGGCCAAAAATCGCTCAAATTTATAATAAACTCGTTGAAATGGGATATATAAATTTAGAAAAAATCCAAAGCGATCAAAATAAGAAACAATACGATAAGAAAAAATAAGATCACTAAAAAGTCGTGGTAGTGACCACTCACTTAGAAATTTTTACCTTGTGCTTGGTACGTTTTTAGCTAAATTTATTAACTACTTTTTAATCCTCTTTATTAAATTTTGGTAAGTTTGACTGAGAATTTATGTTTTTAGTAGCTAGCAAGAGTCTAAGCGTTGATATATCTTTAAATTCGTTAAATGCTCTTGCTTAATAATTTGCCACTTTTAGAGGCCCATAAGGAAAATTTTTGATTTTTATATGCGATTTTATCAGTAGCGTTTGCCTTTTTAAAGCCATTTAGCCTTAGCCTACAACTATCACAAAGTCCGCATGCCTCGTCATCGCTTTCGTAACAGCTCCAAGTAAGCTCTAGTGGCGAGCCAAGCTCAAGCGACTTTGCTACGATGTCAGCCTTGCTTAAATTTACAAGTGGAGTAATTATCTCACATGAAAAACTAGGCGATGTGCCTAAATTTATAGCCTCGTTTATGCTTTTTATGAAGCTTTCTTTGCAGTCAGGATAGCCTGAACTATCTTCTTCTACGACACCGATATAGATAGCTTGTGCATTTTCTTTTTCCGCAAGGGCGGCAGCAACCGAGATAAAAATACCATTTCGAAAAGGCACATAGGTATTTGGCACATCTTTTTCCACTCCATCTTTTCTTATTTGCAAGCTTTCATCAGTTAAAGAATTCCCGCCTATTTGGGCAATAAAACTAACATCTAAACTCATCTTTTTTGTAATGCCTAGTCTTTCGCAAATTTCGTTAAATGCACGTTTTTCACGTTTCATCGTTCTTTGGCCATAGTCAAAATGAAGCGCTACGATATCATATCCAGCCCTTTTTGCCATTACAGCACAAAGCGTGCTATCCATACCGCCACTCATTATACAAACTGCTTTTTTCATATTTTGCCTTTTATTTTTGCTAGAATTATACAAAAAGTTACTAAGGAAAGAGCCTAAAATGATACTTTGCGAAGAGAGCTATCCAAAAATTTTAGATGAAATTTGCGAATATTTGACACTAGGAGAAATCGAGCTAGTCTTTGTTGATAAAGAAGAAATGAGAGAACTAAATAAAACTGAGCGAGGCATTGATAAAACGACAGATGTTTTAAGTTTTCCACTTGAGCTTGTCATTCATGCCCCACTTGGTTCAATCGTTATAAACAAAGATATGGTAAAAGAGAAAGCTGCTGAGCTAAATCATAGTGAAGAGGCCGAAACCGCACTACTTTTTACACATGGATTACTTCATATCTTGGGATTTGATCATGAAAAAGATGATGGCGAAATGAGAGAAAAAGAGTGCGAGGTTATCAAGAAATTTGAGCTGCCTAAAAGTCTAATCGTAAGAAGCGAGGATGTTAGGCTAATTGATCTTATAAATAATAAAAATTTAAAAGAGTAGATTTTCTTCAGATATTTTGTGAAGCTCTTCTAAAAGCTCCTCTTTTCGGCATAAAATCAATATATAGATAAAATTTTTAAGCTTTTTTATCTCACTTAAATTTTGAAAGTAGATTGCGTTTTGTACTTTTAACAGAGAGCCTTCTGGCAAACAAATTTTTATCTCATCAGGGCTAAATTTTTTATTTAAAAATATACTTTGGCTTATGAATAAATCTTCATCACTTTCAGTAATTATGGCTCTAAAGCTATTTCCAAAACTAGTAGGAATAAAATTTTTATCTATAAAAATCGGGTCAAAATGCCCGTGAATCCTACCTTCGTAAGGTTTAAATGAAATTTTATTACTATCAAGAAATTTTAAAAGCCCATAAAACATCCCAGCAAAAACTCGTGGTATGTTTAAGTTTTGATAGTATGTTTGCTTAAAGACTGTGTTTGTAAAAAAGATCGAGCTTGGATTTATCTCGTGCATAGTTGTATCTGTGTAAATGGTCTCAAAAAGAGGCGATATTCGCTGAAGTGTTCTTGTATCATTGCCGAAAAAGATATCAAAGACTTTTGCGTGAAAAATTTGATTAAAAAGCTCAGTAATATTTTTTGACATGACGTGTGCGTTAGAGCCAAGCTTTGATTTTTCTAAAAAGTCATTTATAAAAGGATTTACGGCGCAAAATTTTAGATCTTTGTGAGTAGCCTCAAATCTCATGAGCTTTATCATGGTAGTTTGCAAGCTACTAACTTTTAAAAAGGCGATCTCTTTGTCGATAATTGGCACATTATCTTCGCTAATTATGGCATATGCACCTTGTTTAATCGCTGTTTCTATGTCACTATCGTTTGCGTTTAAGCAAATATACGCAAAGCCACGTCTTACATACTTTAGCTCGAAAACAAACTCGCTTACGCTAGTTATCGTCGGTGCGTTTAGAGCCTCGGCATTTATTAGACGAGTTAAATTTTCTATTGTCATTTAGCCAACGATCGCGCCGTTTTTAACTTTGCCTTGCGTACCAAGAAGCGTTAGCGAGCCGTCTGATGCGCTTAGGATCATGCCTTGAGAGACATATTTTTTCATCATCGTTCGCTCTTTTAAATTTGCTAAAACGCAAACTTGTTTGCCCACAAGCGAGCTAGGCTCGTAGTATTTGGCGATACCAGAAAGAATTTGACGTGGCTCATCTTCACCAAGATCTATCTTAAATTTAAGCAGCTTCTCGCTACCTTCAACCCTCTCGCACTCGAGCACTTCGCCTACTTTTATCACTACCTTGGCAAAGTCATCAATGCTAATAATTTCGTCCTCTTTTTTATCCTCTTTTGGCTCAGCTTTTGCCTCAACCTTTGGCTCATTTGCCTCGCCCATTAGCTCTTTTTCTATCCTTGGGAAAAGTGGCTCGGTAGCTTTTGCCACAAAATTTGAAATTTCATTTTTTAAGACAAGACTTTCATAAGAAGCCGTATCTATGCTAAAACCAAGTGTGTCAGCTATCTTTTCACAAGTTTTTGGCATAGCTGGACTAAGTAGCGTCGCCACTTTTGCAAGCAAATTCGCGCAAAGTGCCACAAGTGCATTTGCCTCGTCAATTTTGCCAGCTTTTACGAGTGACCATGGCTCATACTTCGCAATGGCTGCGTTTGCTAGGGTTACGACCTTCCAAAGATCCTCTAAATAGCGGTTTGTTGCTAAATTTTCTAAATTTTTTATAGCTTCATTAAGATAGCCCTTTGCCTCGTCAAGTTCAGCTTTGTGAAATTTGATCACGTCTTTTGAACCAATTTTATAGTCGCTATACTTTGCGCTCATGCCAACAATGCGGCTTAGCAGGTTGCCAAGTCCGTTGCCAAGTTCTGAGTTTATACGCTCGATCAAAGCCTTTTGGCTGTAATCGCCATCTTGTCCAAACGGCACCTCTCTAAGCAAAAAGTATCTGAAATTTTCAAGTCCATAAGCGTTTGCAACCTCTCTTGGGTTTATGACATTGCCCTTGCTTTTGCTCATTTTTTCACCATTTATCGTCCACCAGCCGTGAGCTGCTACGTGTTTTGGTAGTGGTAAGCCAAGACTCATCAAAAATGCCGGCCAATAGACCGCGTGAAAGCGTAAAATATCTTTGCCAACGATGTGAGTAGTGTATGGCCAAAGATTCATTCTAGCGTCATCTCTTGAATATCCTAGTGTTGTTAAGTAGTTTATGAGTGCATCAAGCCATACGTACATAACGTGCTTTTCATCGTTTGCGCTTTTTGGTAGCTTTATGCCCCAGTCAAAGCTCGTTCTCGTTACCGAAAGATCTTTTAGTCCACCTTTTACAAAGCTTACGACCTCGTTTTTCTTACCTTTTGGGATGACGCAAAGCTCGTCATTTTCGTACCATTTTAAAAGCGCGTCTTCATATTTTGAAAGCTTGAAAAAGTAGCTCTCTTCTTTGACTAAAGACGTCACGCGGCCACAGTCTGGACAGTGATTGTCTTCTAGCAGGTCTCTTTGATTAAAAAAAGTTTCGCAGCTAACGCAGTAAAAGCCTTCGTATTCGCCTTTGTAAATATCGCCATTTTCTTGCATCTTTTCAAATACATTTTGTACGGTTTGCTTGTGCTCTTCGTCGGTCGTTCTTATAAAATGATCGTAGCTTATCTCAAATTCATCCCAAAGTGATCTAAATTTCGCACTGATCTCGTCGGCGTACTCTTTTGGAGTCTTGCCTCTAGCACGAGCTGCCTGCTCGATCTTTTGTCCATGCTCGTCTGTGCCCGTCATAAAATAGGTCTCTTTGCCTTGCAAGCGGTTAAATCTAGCAAGTGTATCAGCGATAATGGTTGTATATGCATGGCCAATGTGTGGCACGTCATTTACATAATATATTGGGGTCGTTATATAAGCTTTTTCTTTCATATTTTTCCTTTAATTTTAAAAATCAAATCCGCCATCGCTGCCAGTATTGCCTTTTGACATCGAGTTATAGCAGCTATTCACGTACTCTTTTCTTGTCTCGCAGTCAAAAAATACTTCGCAGTTAAAACAGCTTTTTTGCCCTTTTTGGCTTTGGCACTCTTGCAAAATTTTTGCTTTTTGCTTTAAGGCTAGTTCAAATGCGTCAAGTGACTCGCTTGCTTGTGTTTCTTGCATTATTTTTGCTCGTAAAATTTATGTAAAAGTGAAATTTCATCACGTGAGCCAAAAAAGCATGGCGTTGTTTGGTGAATTTTTTCTATTTTTATATCAAAAAGCGTTCGGTTTTTGCCGTCTGTCGTTGCGCCCTTTGCGTTTTCATATATAAAGGCAAAGGGCAACACTTCAAAGACTACTCTTAGTTTGCCATTTGGATGATCGCTCGTTGCTGGATAGCTAAAAAGACCGCCACCTTTTAGCAAAATTTGATGCAAATCGCTCACCATCGCACCTGAGTATCTTAGTCTGTGGCCTTGGTTGAATAGCTCATTTATGAAATTTCTATGCGTTTGGCTCCAGCCCTTTTGCGTGGCTCCCGTGGCATTTAGCTTGCCTTTTTCTTTTAGCTCAAGCTCTTTTACAAATTTAAACTCGCCATCTTTGCCAAGTCTATAAAATTTAGGCAAAGCGCCCTTTTTCTCAGCAATTACAAGCTCAAGCCTTGGACCATAGATGCTGTAAGCTGCGGCTATTAAATTTTCTGGTTTTACTTCGTTTTCGTAGATACCAAAGATCGAGCCAACGGCAAAATTTACATCAACTAGGCTTGAGCCATCAAGTGGATCGTAAGCGATTATAAATTTAGCATTTTTATTTATCTCAAGCTCGTCCTCTTTCTCTTCGCTAATTAGTGCTTTTACGCATGAAAGCTGCTTAAATTTAGCCGTGATGATCTCGTCGCTTTTGACATCAAGCTTTAACTGTGTGTCGCCTGTTGCGTTTTCGTGAGTTGTGTAGCCAAGATCGGCGTATTTTATCACTTCGCTTATCTCTTTTGCGATCTCTTTTATAGTGTTAAAAATTTGATTTAATTCTTGCATTATACAGCCTTTGCATTTTTGATTATCCACGCACAAATAGCGTCTATATCGTCTAAATTTATATTTTTTATCTCGTAAGGAATTTGTTTTTTATATGTTGCGATCGCGTCTGAAAAGCTAAGATAAGATTCGTCGATCTCGCCTTTAAAAACGCTTAGTCTTGGCAGTGGAAGCGTCTTTAGTCCTTCAACCAAGAGCATGTCAAACTCGCCGAGCATTTTAATAACATCGCTAATTTCTTGTGAATTTTGTGAAAAATAAGTTGTTCTAGTTGGACTCATCACAACAACGTCGGCCCCAGTTTGTGAAAATTTAAAACTATCTTTGCCTTCGACATCAAATCTTGCCTTATCGCCAGGGTCGTGTTTTACTATCGCAACCTTTAAACCATCTTCTATAAATTTCTTTGCAACTTTTAAAATAAGGGTCGTTTTTCCGCTATTTGAAGGACCAGAAAAAGCGATAGCAAGTCTTTTCATAAGAGCCTTTTTTATTAAAATTTCTTGCGATTATAGCTTATGTTGGCTTTAAAATTTATGAGTGAAATTTAAAAATTAAAATGCTAAAATGCAAGAAATTTTAAAAATTTAAGAGTTTTTATGAGTAAATTTATATCATTTTTTGTGCTGATTTTGATGATGTTTGGCTGTGCTGGTGAAAAAGTAATCGTGCATGAGCCATTAAAAAATGAGCTTTTGGCTTACACAAGTAAGAGCGAGATCATTGACGGCACCGATAGAACGCTAGTTGTAGCAACTTATCTAAATCCTATTTATAACTCAGATTTAGATGCAAGCAAAGAGCACTTTTTGGTGGCCATAAATCCAAAAGAGCACGCTAGTGAGCTAAATAATATCAAGGTAAACAACGACTCAAATGCCACAAATGCAAGGCTACTTGATGAAAATGACGAGATGCTAAAATTTGCTGGGTTTTCGATGCCTTGGGCGCTCTATTATGAAGTGACCGCACCAAGCAAGCAAAGCGATGATCTCACTCTTAGTTTCGAAATTTATCAGTCAAGGCCGGTTTTGTTAAATTTTCGAAAAGTTGCGAAATCTTTATATTGGAACCAGTAAGCGCCATATAGATCACGTAGTTGGCAAGCACCTTTTTGCCGTAGTTTCTAGTCTCTGCGACTGGGACAAGCTCGATCGATAAAAATGGCTCAAATTTTCCCTCTTTAAACATATCATCTCTTGTGATGAGCTTTTTGGTAAAGCCGATACCGCCATTATATGCGTAGGCTGTAAATAGCGGGTGATAGAGAAATTTATCAAGATAGTTTAAGTGGTGATTTGCAAATTTAAATGCAATATCTGTTTTAAAAAGATCATCCTCATCAAAATTTGGGATTTTTAGCTCTTTTTTACCGATCGCATTTGCTAGAAATGGCATAAACTGCATCATGCCAAGGGCGTATGAAGTAGAAACCACGCTTGGGATAAAGAGACTCTCTTGTCTAGCTAGGGCGTAGATCATCGATTTTCTTTCGTTGCTGATACCATTGAGCTCAGGAGAGCTTGGCATCAAGAAGTATTGCTTCTCCCAGCCATGCGCCTTTTGCATGAAGTATGCATAGGCACCGATACTTTCGTTTGTATAAAATTTCTTCGCAAATTCGCTTGCTTGCGTGGCGTTCATATCCTTTGCAAGGGCTACAGTTTTATTCCATAAAAATGGATCGCTCACATCAAAATTTTCAATGTTTTGTTTGCTTGGTCTTGGCACTATAACCTCAAGCGGCTCACCACCTACCACATCTCTTGCGTAAAGCGAGTAGATATTTGCGTCCTTGCTGGCACTTAGCTCTTTTAAAAAGCTTTCGTTTTTGCTTATCTGGTACTGCCAAAAGGTCGCATTATCTCTTTGCCATGCCCTTTCAAATGTACTCTTGGCTCTTGCAAAAAGACTAAAAGCGATATCGTCTTGTCCTAGTAAAATGGCATTTAATCCAAGCGTAAAAGCATCATTTTTTTCAGTGACAGCTGGATCGATACTTAGCAAATTTCTCATAAAACCTTCATATTTTTTATTAAAAACAATATCGTTTAATAAATTTGTAAAGCCCTTTTGTGAGTAGAGCTTGGTCATAAAATTTGCATCAAAGCTTTCGCTAAAAAGTATACTTTTATTTTGCGGGCTAGAGGCGTTAAATAGCTCTAAAAAGCTCTTTGTATCGTTTAAATTTGCAAAAACTTTAGCCGGATTTGGCTCATTTAATGCGAGTAAAATTTTTGATTTTTCTGGATTTGTCTTTGCAAGATTGGCTGCTAAAATTTCACGAGTATGATTGTCAAGCTTTAGGCTAAAAGCAATAGATGTTAGCAAATTTTGGCAGGTTAGATTTGCCTGGGTGATATTTTTTGCATTTATACCAGGACATTTGCTAGGAGCTGCTTTTGGAGGTAAAATTTTATCGATTGATTTTTGAACAAGGCCTGCTTTTCTAAACACATCACGCGAAAGATCTGCGATCTGCTCTTTTGTGTAACTGCCCTCGTTAATAAGACGGTTGATGTAGTAGTCTTTTGCAAGGCTTTTTGGCTCGTTTTTTAGCTCTTCATAGGTATAAATTTTAGCTAAAAGAGCAACACAAGCAAGAGAGAGAATACTAAAGTGACGCAGCAAAACCAAATAAAAGCCTTATTAAAAATTGATCTAAAAATTGAAGTGCTAAAAGCACAATAAGCGGAGTAAAGTCGATACCACTAAAATTTGTTTTTATGTAGCGCCTAATAAAGCTATAAACTGGCTCAGTTAGCCTATAAAGTAGCTGCACGACTGGCGAGCCAGGATCAGGTCTGACCCAGCTAATCAGAGCTGCTGCGATGACGATCCACGTATAGACCGTGATGATAAGGTGCAAAATGTTTGCGATCGCTGAAAATAGGGTGGAAAGTATCATTTTTGCTCCTAGATTAAAATTTTAGCCAGATCATCTTTGATAAGAGGATAGAGTTCACTAAGCTCAGGACCGTGAAGGTCGTTTGTAAGAAGCGCACGTAGCGGCATGAAAAAGTTTTTACCTTTTAAATTTGTAACGCTCATAAGCTCTTTTTTAAACTCATCAAACGTTTCGCAAGCTTTTAAATTACGAGCTGCTTTTTTGATGATCTCAAATTCGTTTTTGTACTCATCTGGAGCTATTTTTGGTGAGTATATAGCCTCTACTTTTGCTTTTATCTCAGGTACTAGTGAGCTTTCTTGAGTGTAAAATTTAACTAACTCAGCCTTGCTCTCATCTACGCCAAAAATTTCTTTTATGCGCTCCTTTGAAGCAAGCTTGATGTGTTCTCTATTTATCTGCTCAAGTTTTTTCACGTCAAATCTAGCAGGTGAACGTGAAATTTTGGTTATATCAAACCACTTCACCGCCTCCTCGATCGTAAAAATTTCAGTTGGAGTTTTGTTTCCAAGAAGTATCAAATAGTTTGCAATCGCCTCAGGTAAAAATCCCTGCTCAAAGAGCCATTTTACGCTTGATTCGTTCTCGCGTTTGCTCATTTTTTTACCTTCAATATTTAAAAGTATAGGCAAATGGGCGTAGTTCATCTTACCGGTATAGCCAAGGCCCTCGCGTATGAGGTCTTGCTTTGGTGTATTGCTCACGTGGTCCTCGCCACGTATGACAAAGGTTACGCCCTCAAGCATATCATCGACTGCGCAGGCGAAGTTATAAGTTGGTGTTTTGTCTGCTCTCATGATGACAAAGCTATCAACGGCGTCTGGTTCGAAGCTTAGCTCGCCTTTGATCGCATCTGTAAAGCTCATAGTGCGCGTTGGCTTTTTCATACGGATGACAAATGGCTTCTCACAGTTTAAAACTTCAGCATCGCTTAGTCTCTCGCAGGTACCGTCATATCTATATGCCACACCTTGCTCTTTTGCTTTTTGTTTTTTTGCCTCGAGTTCTTCTTCGGTGCAAAAGCAAGCAAAGGCCTTTTTGTCAATGAGGAGCTTTGAGGCTAGCTGTCTGTGGAATTTTAAATTTTCACTTTGGATGTAAATTTGCTCTGGCTTTATACCAAATTTGCTTAAAATTTCTAAGATATCTTTCTCTTTTCCCTTAATATTTCGCTCTTTGTCGGTATCTTCTATGCGTAAAATAAAGCCACTTTTATCTTGCAAAGAACAAATATAATTAAAAATAGCGGCACGTAAATTTCCTATGTGCATATCTCCTGTTGGAGAGGGTGCAAAACGATACATAAGCTCATTCCTTACGTTAAATTTTGAGTTTGGATTATAACACCAGCTTGATAAATTTAAAGTTATGTAATTTGATTTTTTTAGCCGAAGCAAAGCATTTCTTGAATAAAATCCGAACAAAAATTTAACATTTTTAGGAGAAACAATGAGTTTTATAAGCGAATTTAAAGAATTTGCGATGCGTGGAAATGTCATAGATATGGCTGTTGGTGTTGTTATAGGTGGCGCGTTTGGAAAGATCGTTTCATCACTAGTTGGTGATGTCATCATGCCAGTTGTTGGCGTTTTAACTGGCGGTGTAAATTTTACTGATCTTAAGCTTACACTAAAAGAAGCGGTAGATGGCGTACCTGCTGTTACGATAAACTATGGCTCATTTATACAAACAATGGTTGATTTTTTAATAATCGCATTTTGTATTTTCTGCGTTATCAAAGCTTTAAATACACTTAAAAATAAATTACCAAAAGAGGAGCCAGCTCCAGCAGAGCCTGAAACTCCAGCTGACATAGCACTTCTAACTGAGATTAGAGATCTACTTAAAAAATAATTTCATAAATTCAAAGGGAAAATTCCCTTTGAAAATCTATTAAAATTTATCTTATTTTTATATGCTAAAATATTTTTATTTTAAAAAAGCGAGTAAAAAAAGGCGAGTGAAAATATGATAGAGAAAATCCCATTTTTTCAAGGCTTAAACGAAGAAGATTTAGCCAAACTTGAAGCCATAAGTGTTGTAAAAAAGTATAAAAAGGGCGAATTTTTATTTATAGAAGGCGAGGAGCCAAAATGGTTAATATTTTTGATAAGTGGCTCTGTTAAGCTTTATAAAACCACGGCAAACGGAAAAGAAATTTTTATTCATCAGTTAGCACCTATGAATTTTGTAGCTGAAGTCGTAAATTTTGAAAATATTGTCTACCCGGCTAGTGCCATTTTTACCATATCTGGCGAGGTATTAAAGATAAATTATGAAAAATTTGCAGCAGAATTTTTAATAAAACCAGAAATTTGTATGAAATTTTTAAAATCAATGTCTGAAAAGATAAGAATCACAACAAATCTACTTCATCAAGAGTTAATTTTAAGCTCAGAAGAAAAAGTGGCTAGGTTTATTTTAGATCATGAAGATTTATTTAATGAGCTAAAACATACAAAAATTTCATCAATACTTAATATGACTCCAGAAACTTTTTCAAGGATTTTAAATAAATTTAAAACAAATGGTTTGGTTAAACTTGACGAAAAGAACCAAATTTTGGAAAAAGATGTAGGTGGACTGCAAGAAATTTATTCTTATTGAAAGTTAATATCAAATAAATATTTTTATTTACTTAAAGAAAAAATTTATATATTTTTTGATAGTATTCACTTAAAATTTTCGTAAAAATTTACGATATATTGATAAATTCAGGAGGAGATTTTGGCTGAAGTTAAGAAGAAATTTTTTGTTTGGTCATCTGTTATTATCGGCATTGTGATCGGACTTATTGCGTCTATGGGTATTGCTGATGCGCTTCATGCAACTGGTAGCGGCTACATCTGTACCATTTGCCACACTATGGATCCTATGAATGCTGCATATCATGAAGATGTACACGGTGGCAATAACAAGCTTGGCATAAAAGCTGAATGTTCAGCCTGTCACCTAAATCATACAAGTGCCTATACCTATGTACTTACAAAACTTAAAGTATCGATAAATGATGGTTATAAGACATTTTTTACAGATACGGACAAGATCGACTGGCGCAAAAAACGCGAGCATGCATCTCACTTTGTCTATGATAGTGGATGTTTGACTTGCCACTCAAATTTAAAAAATGTTATTCAAGCTGGTAAATCATTCTTGCCACATAGAGATTATTTCGTTCTTGGAAATCCTAATAAAAAATCATGTGTTGACTGCCACGAGCACGTTGGTCACAAGAATTTAGGACTACAAATCGATAAATTTGAAGCAATTAAAAAACAAGAAAACAATAAAACCAAGTAAGGAGGAGAGATGTTTAAAAAGTCGCTAATGTTATTAGCCTGTCTAATGTCTTTTGGCTTTGCCGCAAACATGGATGCAAATAAATCTGATGCTTTAAACCTTAATGTTGTAAAAAACATTAAAGTTGCTCACAAAATGTCAGACTTATCAAAAAGCTGTGTTGAGTGCCACGCTAAAGAGACACCCGGCATAGTTGCCGATTGGAAAAATAGTCGCCACGCTCACGTTGGTGTAAGTTGTATGGATTGCCACTCTGTAAATGCAGATAATCCTATGGCTTCAGTTAAGGTGCATCCAAAAGATTCTAACAACCACGTATCAATGCTAGTTAGCCCAAAAACTTGTGCTAAGTGCCACGAGAATGAGGTTGAAGAATTTGTTAAGAGTGGTCACGCAAGAGGTGCTATGCAAATGTATGCTAACCCTGCGATGGTAAAACTAATGTATCACTATGAAGGTATGGATCATCCAGAATACAAAATGGCTCCAGACGCTACTGGTTGTACACAGTGCCACGGAACCGTCATCAAACTAGACGCTGATCACAAACCTACAAAAGAGACTTGGCCAAACTACGGTATAGGTAATGTTTATCCTGATGGTGGCGTAGGCGGATGTAAATCATGCCACAGCGCACACACATTTAGCATAGCTGAAGCTAGAAAACCAGCTGCTTGTGCATCTTGCCACCTTGGACCTGATCACCCAGATATTGAGATTTATAACAACTCAATGCACGGACATATCTATAATAGCGAAGCTCACAAATGGAATTTTGATGCTGCTCCTGATACATGGGATGTACCAGACTTTAGAGCTCCAACTTGTGCAGCTTGCCACATGAGTGGTGTTGGTGAAACAACAACAACTCACAATGTTTCAAGAAGACTAAAATGGAACCTATGGGGCGTCAGCAGTAAGCTAAGAACAGCTGGTGATGAACAAGCTGCTGTTGTTTACGAAAAAACTGGCAAACTAACCATAGGAACGCCACTTGCAGGTCATCCAAATGGACCAGAAGCAGCAAGAGCTGAGATGAAGCTAGTTTGTAAAGCTTGCCATACATCAACTCATACAGATAACTTCTTCATTATGGGTGATAAGCAAGTAGAGCTTTATAACGTTTACAATGCTGAAGCAACTAAGATGCTTGAAGAGTTGAAAGCTAAAAACTTACTACTCGCAGACGCTTGGGAAGATGAATTCCAAGATGTTTACTATCATATGTGGCACCACGAAGGTCGCCGTATGAGACAAGGTGCTTTAATGGGTGGTCCTGACTACTCACACTGGCATGGAGTATTCGAAGTTAAAAATGATATTAGAAAACTTCGTGAGATACACAAACAAAGAATGGAAACTGGTAAAGTTAAATAATTCTTTATAAGGTGGGTTTTCTCCCACCTTACTTTCTTAAATAACTATTAGATTTACTCAACTTAAATCATTTTTTATACGTTCAAAACTATACAATTTTTAAGACTAATAACATTAAAAGTAAGATATTAATTTTTATAGTACAAATTTAAAAATATAAAATATAATTTTTTATTTTTACAAGGAGAATTTTTGGGACTTTTGAGAATTATTATTGGAGCATTTATATTTAGTTTTCTTATAAATTTTTATTCATATAACCGTTTCATAAAAAAGGTTTCATTTTTTATACCACATCTTGCAAAAATCAGGATACTTTTATATGTTATTTGTATTCTTGAGTTTATATTTGTTCTTCAGATCAGGTTTTCATTCTTAAGCATTGAGCTTTATTTGATCGCTGGTACGCTCATAGGATTTTCACTATTTTTGTTTGCTGTTAGTCTATTTTACGATATTTTACGTAGTATTTTTTCTAAGAGTAATTTTAGTCCAACAAGACGAAAATTTATAAAATTTTGTTTTGATATTACATTTGTTATTTTTGTAATTGCTTGTTTTTTAAAAGGTATTTTCAATGCTTTAACACCACCAAAGATCAGACAAGTAGATATAAAAATAAAAAATTTACAAAGCACCCTAAAAATAGCCATGATAACAGACGTGCATATAGGAGAATTTCTGCAGAAAGATTTTATGAAAAAACTCGTCAATGACATAAATTTGGTAAATCCTGACATCGTAGTGATAGTGGGCGACTTAGTTGATGTAAATGCTGCTTTTATAGGAGATTTTTTGGAACCATTAAAAAGCCTTAAAAGCACTTATGGGACTTTTTATGTCCCTGGCAATCATGAGTATTATCACGGGATAGATGGTATTTTGGAAAAGATCAGTTCTCTTGGCATAGAAATTTTAGGTAATAAAAACAAAAAAATCGCAAACATTAATCTAGCTGGCATTTACGATTTGGCTGGCATTAGGTTTAAACATTTGGAGCCAAATTTAGATGAAGCATTGACAGGACGTGACCCATCGCTACCTACTATCTTGCTCTCTCATCAGCCAAAATTTATAAAATCAATGCAGCAAGACGTTGATTTGGTGCTTTGCGGTCATACGCACGCTGGTCAAATTTTTCCTTTTGGTCTTTTGGTTTTACTTGATCAGGGATTTTTACATGGCCTTTATAAGATTAATGATAAAATGCAAGCTTATGTTAGCAGTGGTGCTGGATTTTGGGGGCCTCCTGTTAGAATTTTTGCTCCAAGTGAGATTGCAATATTAAACTTAAGTAAGGAATAAAATGAATAAAGACAATATGTTTTCTCAAATTTTTGGAAAGGTTGCAAGGATTAACTTTTACAAGCCACTTCAAGAGGCCATAAATTCTTTTTACATAAAGCTATTTAAGATAGATATGAGCGAGTTTAAGCCAGCAAATAAATATAAAAATTTAAATGAGCTTTTTACTAGAAGGCTCATAAAACCAAGAGATTTTGATGCAGCAGATGAGATGTTTATAAGCCCAGTTGATGGTACTTGTCTTAGTTTTGGCAGCACAAAGGAGTTAAGGGCCTTTAGCATAAAAGGCATGGAGTATAGTGTAAGTGAGCTATTGGGGCAGAGTGAGTTTGAGGGTGAATATGACTTTGCAAATATCTATCTTAGCCCAAAAGATTATCATCATTATCATGCGCCTTGCGATATTGCCATTAAAAAAGCCATATATATTCCGGGTAAACTTTACAGCGTGGCTACAAAATGGCTTGCAAAAGTGGATAGTCTTTATACAAAGAACGAACGCGTAGCGCTATTTTGTGAGATGAAAAATGGTAAAAAACTTTGGCTTGTTTTTGTAGGTGCGTTAAATGTCGGAAAGATGAAATTTTGTTTTGATGAGCGTATACAGACAAATGCGATGGCAAATTTTACACAAATTTACGAGTATGAAAATTTACATATCAAAAAGGGCGAACGCCTTGGGAATTTCGAGCTTGGCTCAACTATCGTGATACTTAGCGAAAAAGATGCGATCGAATACAATCTCTTTGAAAATAAAGAGCTTAAATTTGCTGAGACCATTGGAATAATAAAATAAATATGCTAGGCATATAAGTAAAATTTTTATACCTTACTTGGTTGGTGTCCTATTTGCTTAGATTTTAGTGGTAAGTTCTATATGGTCTTTAAAAAAATATTATAGATTTAAAAGTTTGTAAAAGATGATGAATACATTATTTTATCTATCGAAATTTCTCTCGACTTAGTACTTTGTCCTAAGATTTAATTGGCTTACCCATAAAATCCATATTGATATCACAGAGCTGATAGCATTTACATCATTGCTTGTATAGAGAAGCTTATGTATCAATAAAGATATTAATAAGGCATAAGATAACTTAGTATATTTTTTAAAAGAATTTTTATTAACTATAATAAGGAAGTTTAAAATCGTCTTACAACCCAAGACTTAAATATTTTTATGTGTAAATTTTGACTATTTAGCCCAAAAGAGGGCTAAATTTAGACATTAAACCTAAAGTGCATCACGTCGCCATCTTGCACGACGTAGTCTTTGCCCTCAAGTCTCATCTTGCCAGCCTCTTTGGCTCCGTTTTCGCCGCCATGTGCGATGTAGTCCTCGTAACATATCACTTCAGCCCTGATGAAGCCCCTCTCAAAGTCATTATGAATGACGCTTGCTGCTTTTGGCGCTTTCCAACCTTTTGTAATCGTCCAAGCCCTTACTTCCACGACGCCAGCGGTGAAATAGCTTATCAAATTTAGCTTTGCAAAAGACGTTTTGATGATCTTTTCAAGTCCGCTCTCGCTCGTGCCAAGAGAGGCTAAAAACTCGTGCGCCTCTTCGTCGCTTAGTCCGATTAGCTCCTCTTCTACTTTGGCGCAAAGCTTGATCACCTCGTGGTCTGAGGCTTTTGCGTACTCTTTTAGTGCTTTTACAAATTTATTATCTTCACTAAGTCCTTCTTCATCGACGTTCGCACCATAAACTACCTCTTTGGCGCTTAAAAGTCTTAGCTCTCTATTGAGTGACAAAAACGCCTCACTATCTCTTTGCTCAAAGCTACTTGCGCTTTTGCCCTCATTTAGATGAGCCAAAAGTAAATTTGCTATCTCAAGTGCCTCTTTAGCACCTTTTGCATTTGCCTTCGCCTCTCTTGTGAGCTTTTCTATCTTTTTGTTTAGCTGCTCGATATCAGCTAGTATGAGCTCGGTTTGGATGATCTCGATGTCTCTTACTGGATCGACACTGCCCTCGACGTGAGTGATGTTTTCGTCCTCAAAGCAGCGAACTATGTGCAAAATAAGCTCGGTCTCTCTGATGTTTGATAAAAATTTATTGCCAAGTCCCTCGCCAGAGCTCGCCCCTTTTACAAGGCCAGCGATATCGACAAATTCGATGGTTGAATACTGAATTTTATTAGGATTAACTATCTTTGCAAGCTCATTTAGGCGCTTATCAGGCACTGGCACAATGGCTTTGTTTGGCTCGATAGTGCAAAACGGATAGTTTGCGCTCTCGGCATTTTGCGCCTTTGTAAGTGCGTTAAATGTCGTTGATTTGCCCACATTTGGTAGGCCTACGATTCCAACTGAAAGTCCCATCAATTCTCCTTGCTAAGTGCTTGTAAAAAGTATAAATTCATCCTAACGCCAGCTCCACTCGCACCTGCTTGGTTATATCCCCAAGCCTTTTCACGGTACGCTGGACCTGCGATATCAAGGTGTAGCCACTTATCTTTATACTCATCTTTGATAAATTTGGCCAAAAACATGCCAGCCGTGATCGCGCCGCCATATCTGCTTGAGGCGCAGTTGCTAACGTCTGCGATCTGGCTTTTGATAAGCTCGCTAAGATAAGGGTTAAAATCAAGCATAGTCGCTAGTTCGCCACTATCTTTTATCTTGTTTTTAAACTCACTTTTTAGGCTCTCGCTGTTGCCCATGATGCCAGTTGTGTACTCGCCAAGTCCCACGACGCAAGCGCCAGTTAGGGTCGCCATGTCGATTAGGATGTCTGGTTTAAAGTCTTGTGCATAGCTTAGGCAGTCAGCCAGCACCAAACGTCCTTCTGCGTCGGTATTTCTAACCTCTATGCTAACGCCACTTCTTGAAATAAGCACGTCGTCTGGCTTATAGGCGTTGCCACCGATCATATTTTCGGTGGCACCCAAAATGGCATGAATTTCAAATGGTAAATTTAGCTCCGCTGCACCTTTTATGATGCCAAGTGCTGCTGCCGCGCCGCTTTTGTCTGATTTCATCGTTAGCATATAATCAGCCGGCTTTAAGCTAAGGCCACCGCTATCGTATGTTAGCCCTTTGCCAACAAAGATGATGCGTTTTTTAGACTTTTTAGGCTTGTAGGTTAGATGGATAAGCCTTGGTTTATGCACGCTTGCGCGATTTACCGCCAAAAATGCGTTCATATTTTCTTTTGCTAGAAATTTCTCGTCATAGACCTCGCACTTTATGCTTGCAATATTTTTGGCTAAATTTTGCGCATCCTCGGCCATCTTTTGTGGTGTATAAATTTCTGGTATTTCATTTACGATATCTTTTGCGAAATTTGTAGCATTTGCTATTATCTCTGCTTCTTTAAAGCCCTCATTTGCAGCTTTTAGATTGACCTTTTTGCCAGCAAATTCTTCAGTAGAAAAGATGATCTCTTTTAGGGTGTATTTCTCTTTTTTCTCTTTATATTTATTAAATTCATAGCTTCCAAGCAAAAAGCCCTCAGCTAGCGCCTCAAAGCTTAGTTTTTGACACTCTGCTACGTAAGAAGCTAGCTTTATGCTCTTAATGTTTAGCGATTTTAGCGCGTTATAAGCTTTAGCAGCAGCAAGTCTAAGTTCATCAAGATCAAGCTTAGAAAGTGGCACGTAAGCCCTTTTTACCTCGCTTAGAACAAGGACGCTATCGCCTTTGTAATTGTTAAATTTAATAGCCTCTTTATCGCCTATAAATTTATGTTTTAACTCCTTATCTACTACGAAAATTAGTTCAATATCAGCTTTTATATCTTTTAATTTTTTATCAACTATTTGAAACTGCATGTCTTCTGTCTCTCCTTTCGTTTAAAATTTTATTTTCGATGCGCTTAAATGTATAGATCAAAAGCCCCATAAATATGGCAACCACTGGGATAGCGACATACCAGTGCTCTTTTGCTTTTTGAAGCAGCACTAATATATGCTCACCAAGTATCCAAGCAGGTATGGTGGTGATCGCCGCCCAGCACCAAGCGCTGATCAAATTTATAAAGGCGTATTTTTTAGCATCATAGCCGGTAAGTCCTATGCAAAGCGGTATGATGACACGAAAGCCATACATATAGCGTTGCAAAAAGATGATCGGCCAGCCGTATTTTTTCAGCATTATGTGCGCCACTGCAAATTTTCTCCGCTGCGTGTGAAGCCTTTTTGCGATGTATTTTTTATTGTAACGGCCAAGGTAGAAGTAAATTTGATCCCCTACAAAGCCTCCAAGTCCAGCCACAAAGATAGCAAGTGCGATGTGCATGTGCGTGGTGTGAGCGAGAATTCCAGCCATTATTAAGGCCATCTCGCCCTCCATGATACACCAGACAAAAAGTATGATGTAGCCGTACTCTTTAAGCAGTTCTATAAAAAACTCTTCCATTCTAAACCTCTAAAACGCTGTAAATTTTAGTAAGCGACTTTAGCTTTTCGCTACCTTTTAGATCGACTAGATCTATGAGAAAGCACGCTTCTACGCAGGTTGCGTTGGTTTGATTGATAAGCTCAACTGAAGCCTTTGCAGTGCCTCCAGTGGCTATGAGATCGTCCATCAAAAGCACTCTAGCGCCCGATTTTTCTCCAAAAGCATCGATGTGAATTTGCACTTCATCGACGCCGTATTCTAGGCTATATTTTTGAGAAAGCGTGATAAAAGGCAGTTTTTTTGGCTTGCGAATAGGCACAAAAGGTAGCCTAAGTCTTGCTGCAAGCGCCGCGCCAAAGATAAAGCCTCGTGACTCGATGCCAGCGATGTAGTCGATATTTGCATCCTCATATCTAGCCACCAAATGATCTATCAAAAAGTTAAATGCTTCTTTGTTGTTTAGTAGTGTCGTGATGTCACGAAAGACTATGCCAGGCTTTGGAAAGTCATTTATGCAGCGAATAGAGTTTAGTAAAAATTCTTTGCCTTTTTGATCTAAAATTTTCATAAATTTCCTTAAATTTGATGTTAAAGTAGCGCTTCGATCTTGCCTTCAAGCTCACGGATGCGTTGTCTTAGCTTATCGTTTTCTAAGCGGTACTGGGAATTTCTTGTGCGAAGTGAGGTCACGTCGTTTTTGGTCTTATTTAGCTCGTCTGTCAAGATGTCGATGTTACCGAGGCTTCGCTGAAGTTGGATCTGAAATTTTCTTATGACGACCTCGGTGTCTTGGAGGTTATTTTTCATAAAATCTTTTGTCGCACGCTCTTTTTTTAGAAGCGTTTTAAAGTAAAAAACCATTACAGTTAGGTAGATCGCAGCACAAACAAGAGCGGTAAAAACGATCCACTCGCCTATCATTTGCCTGCCTCAAGCTCGATTTTTTTGACTCTTCTTTCGTGTCTGCCGCCTGCAAACTCTGTTTTTAAAAATGTTTCAAGTGCTGCTGTAGCCATGCCTGCACCGATAACTCTTGCGCCAAAAGCAATTACATTTGCGTCGTTGTGTTCTCTTGCAAGTCTTGCGGTAAATTCGTCGTGACAAAGGGCACACCTTACGTTTTCATGCCTGTTTGCAGCGATTGAGATGCCAATGCCTGTGCCACAAATGAGCACGCCATAGCAGTCAGGCTCAAGCTTGCTCGCTAGCAAATGCGCATAATCAGGGTAATCAACGCTATTTTTGTCATTCGTACCAAGGTCAATGACTTCATAACCAAGCTTTTTTATGGCTTCTTTTAGCTCTGCCTTAAGCTCTACTCCAGCGTGATCGCAAGCGATAAAAATTTTATCTATTTTCATGAAAAATCCAATAAATTTTTTGCAGATTATAGTGAAAGTTGCATTAAAATAAAATTTTGCTTGCATATGATAAAAGGCTATAATTTGTGAAATTCTTAAAAGGGAAAAATATGGAAAAGACGCTCTTTTTAATGGCTTCAGTGCTAGCCTTTGCAAATGAAAATTTGATAGAGATCTATACAGATCAAACCATAATCACTCAAAAATTTAGCGACGCAAATAGCTCTTTTAGCGCCTTTGTGCCAGAAGGTGTGCAGAGTGAGAGCATCACTATAAATGGAGATTGTGACGCGAATGCTTATCTAAAAAAGATCAGCGAAGAAAATAGCCAAAGTTACATAAAATGGAAGCAAGAAGTTGCAAATTTAAATAACAAGCTTGAGGCGCTAAATGCAAGAGGTAGGTTTATAGAGCAAGCTTTGATAGGAGAAAATAAAAGTAACGATGTGACAAAAAGAGCTGATGAGTTTTATAAATTTAGCCTAGAAAATATCGAGAAAATTTCAGCTGCTAAAAGTGAGCTTGAAGCGCTTAAAGAAAATGAGCCAAAGAGCGAGATGGCTGGATTTTTGCAACTTGATATGAAATTTGCTTGCGACCCAAAAGAGGCGACGCTTTCATACATGGATGATGAGGCGCCAAAGACGCTAAATGAAATTTATGTAGACACAAAAAACAAAAATATCTTGATAAAACAAGAAATTTTGCTTACCAACCCATTTGCAAGTGAAGTTAAAAATTTAAAACTCGCTATCTATCCGACCAGATATCAAAAAGCGCTTGCTCCAAGCAAGTTTTACCCTTGGTATGAGGAGAGCGAGGCAGAGGCTGATGGTTACGGCACTTCAAAAAATATGCTAAGAGCTGCGAAAGTCACTGCTGAGGTCGCTGATATGCGTGTGCAAAGAGATGAGAATGAGTTTGCCAAAATTTGGAAGATAGATGGGATAAATTTAGCAAAAGGCGAGAGCAAATATATAACTTACGACACGCAAAAAATGGATGCAAATTTTAGCGTTTTTGCTGATTTTTACGGCTCGCTAAAGGCATATAATGTGGCCAGTTTTAAGCTAAATGACGATCTAACTCCAACTAAAACGCAGTTTTACGTTAATAGCGTGAGTGTTGGTAGTCCAAGCGAGTTTGAGATGAAAGCAAAAGATGAGCCCTCTCAGCTATTTTTAGGACAAAACGAGCTAATCGAGCTTAAAAAAGAGCGCTTAAATAAATTTAAAAAGAGCTCGCTTCTTGGCAAAGACCGCATAAGCGAAGAGGGTTATGAGATAAGTGTCAAAAATAACTCAAGTAAGAGCGTTGATATCACTTTGGTGGAGCGTGTGCCAGTGTCTGCTGATGAGGCAGTAAAGGTCGAGGTAAAGGGCTTTGACAAAAAAGATATCAGCAAAGATGGCAAGGTGGAGCTTAAATTTAGGCTTACGCCAAAAGAGGAATTTAAAAAAGAGTACTCTTATAAGATCACAAAGCCAAAAATTTAGAGCAAATTTGCTCTAAATTTAGTCATTTATAAAGGCGCTTGCGATATCTAAAACGTATTTTATTGGATACAAGATATTATCTTTTAACGGCGAAACGAGGATGATGATAAGGATGACAAAGCCATATCGCGAGATGCCCTCAAGCTTCTCTGCCAGTGCGTGAAAGCCAAAATTTCTAAGCGCGTACTCGAGTGCGTGAAAGCCATCAAGTGGCGGGATCGGATAGAGGTTAAAGATAGCTAACATCAAATTTAAAAGCGCAAGCGTAAATAAAAACTGAAGTAAAATTTCAAAGGTTTCTATATTTAATAAAGCCTTTAGCACAAAAAGCGATAAGATGCCTAAGATGACGTTGTAGCAAATGCCAGCTAGACTTACGTAGATAGCTGCCTTGTAGCCGCCATTTCGCACAACTGTGTAGGTATTTACAGGCACTGGTTTTGCCCAGCCAAACATCATGCCAGTGCTTAGATAAAGCACCAGTGGCACGATGATAGTGCCAACAAGATCGATGTGTTTTATAGGGTTTATGCTAAGTCTGCCAAGATTTTTTGCGGTGTTGTCGCCAAATTTATAAGCTACATATCCGTGAGCGATCTCGTGGCCGACGATGGCGATTATTAAAGAGATGACGATAGTGGCGACTTTGACTATGTCTATGTTATCAATGAAGTCCATCTACTTCGCCTTCTTTTAGAGCTTTGTTAGTGAAAAATTCGTCATTTTCTATCGTATCTACAAAGCGTCCGATACGCTCCCAGCGCACATTGTAGTTTTTATCCCAACTAAAATATATAAACCAAGGCTCTCCGACTATGTCCTTGTAAGCCACGCTTCCCCAAAAACGGCTATCATTTGAGTGATCGCGGTTGTCGCCTATCATAAAGTACTCATCCTTTGGCACTTTGACGTAAAATGCATTAAAGTTAAAATTTGGATTTTGCGGCAATGAGCTAAATAGCACTGGCTTCATAAAAACACTATCTTTATTTGTATTTAGCATGAAAATCATCTGCTCAAATAAATTTACATTTTCATCATAGTGGATGCCGCTAAACCTATATGGCTCTTTTATGAAAAGTTTGCCATCAAGCTCGGTTATATCGCTACATGAGTAGCCAAATTTACTCTCTTTACCATTTAAATTTTCACGGCAGTTTGCCTTTATAAAATCATCTCCCTCTTTTGGGCGTAGATATAGGGCTTTTTCAGTAAAGACGATCTCATCTTCGCTTGTGGCAAAGCAGCGTTTTACAAAGTGGGTCTTTTCATCTTTTGGATAACGAAAGACGACTATATCGCCTCTTGCCGGACCATCGCCTGTAATAAGATGCCCATTGTCATTTAGCTCGGGTAAAATTTTTACCTCAAGCCATGGAATTCTTGGTGTTGGTATACCATAAACAAATTTTTTTGCAAATAAAAAATCACCAACCAAAAGCGTGTTTTTCATCGAACCAGACGGGATAACAAAGGCTTGAGCTATGAAAAATATAACAAAAAGCACGATGATGACTGTGCCAGTCCAGCTCGAGCAAAAGTCATAAAATTTAGTAAAAATTTTTTTCATTATTACGCTCTTTTGTGGCTAGCTATCTTAGCTTGGGCTGCAAGGATTGTGTTATTTAAAAGCATCGCAATCGTCATCGGACCCACGCCTCCAGGAACTGGCGTGATGTATGAGCATTTTGGTGCGACCTCGTCAAAATCCACATCGCCTACAAGTCTGCCATCATCAAGTCTATTTATGCCCACATCAACGACCACTGCGCCATCTTTTACCATATCAGCCTTTAAGAAAAATGGCTTGCCAATAGCTGCGACGATGAGGTCAGCATTTTTGCAAATTTCTTTTAAATTTTTAGTTTTGCTGTGAGTGATCGTAACGGTTGCCGAGGCGTTTAGAAGTAAATTTGCCATAGGCTTGCCAACAATGTTGCTTCTGCCGATCACCACCGCGTTTAGTCCAGCCACATCAATGCCATACTCTTTTAAAATTTCCATCACGCCAAGTGGTGTGCAAGGCACAAAGCCATCTAGCCCACTAACAAGTTTGCCAACATTTACAGCGTGAAAGCCATCTACATCTTTTGCTGGATCGATCGTTGCTAAAACGGTATTTGTATCTATATGTTTTGGAAGTGGCAACTGCACTAAAATTCCATGGATACTATCGTCTAAATTTAGCACATTTATAAGCGCTAGAAGCTCTGCTTGGGTTGTATTTTCGCTTAGACGGTGAGCTACGCTTTTTATGCCGTATTCGTTGCAGGCTTTTTCTTTGGCTCTAACGTATGTTTGAGATGCTTTATCTTCGCCTACTAAGATAACAGCTAGGGTTGGCTCTACGCCAAATTTTTTTAGTTCTTCAGCTCTTACTTTTACGCTTTCTTTGACCTTTAAAGATACGGCTTTGCCGTCTAAAATTTTCATATTGGATCCTTATTTAAAAGCTTTTTTAATCACAAGGGTGGTATCATACCTAAAATTAAATTAAATTTTTAAAAGAGAGGTTTATGCGGTCTGTTTTTTTGTTTTTGCTTTTTTGTGTGGCGATTTTTGGTGCTGATTTTATCACAAAGACCGAGTACGCCAAGATGCTCTACCTAAATCCACGCGGCATAGGATGTGACAAGTGCCACGGCACAAAGGGTGAGGGCAGTCTAATCTCTAAATACAAACACTTTGACAAAAAGGCAAACAAAACGGTTGACGATGAGCTTAGAGCACCAAAGATAAATGATATAGATTTTGAAAGCTTTAAAGCCGCTCTAACTAAGCCAAAAGGTGTCATGCCAAGCTATTTTTTGACAGACGAGGAGACTACGATTCTTTATGAGTACATTACAAATAAGATAAATACTCCTTCAAAAGCAGCAAAAGCGCAAAATTTAAGCAAGCCAGTTTCCACTGATACGACGCAAAAACAGCCAGAGCAATCTGCCAAAGCCGCCCCTGCTACAAAACCAGCAGAACCAGCTAAAACTGCACCAGTAAAACCAGCTGAGTCAGCAAAAACTGCTACTACGCAAGCACCAAAGTCGCCAGTAAAACCAGCTACAAACCCAAAAGATAATCAAAAGACAAATTTAAAAACACAAAATCAAAAGGATAAAAAATGACAAATAAAGAGGCATTTAGCGAAGCCAAAAAATATATCCCAGGTGGAGTAAATTCACCAGTTCGCGCATTTGGAAGCGTTGGTGGTGAGCCTGTAATGATCGATCATGCAAAGGGCGCTTATCTATACGACATCGAGGGTAAAAAATACCTTGACTTCATCCAAAGCTGGGGACCGCTCATCTTTGGTCACTGTGACAAAGATATCGAAGAAGCGATCATCTCTGCTGTAAAACAAGGCGTATCTTACGGCGCGCCATCTCCAAAAGAGACCGCTCTAGCAAAGCTAATATGCGATGAGTTTAAACAAATAGATAAAATTCGCTTCGTTAGCTCTGGCACAGAGGCTACCATGAGCGCTATCAGAGTGGCTAGAGGATATGCTAAAAAATATGGACTAATAAAATTTGAGGGCTGCTACCACGGACACAGCGATGCACTTCTTATCAAAGCAGGAAGTGGCGCTACGACATACGGCAACGCTTCAAGCAGTGGCGTGCCACAAGATGTTGTGAAAAACACCTATTTGGCAGTTTATAACGATATAGAAAGCGTAAAAGCCATTTTTGAAAATAATAAAGACAAGATAGGCGTCGTCATAATCGAGCCAATTGCAGGAAATATGGGGCTTGTGCCAGCTAATAAGAAATTTTTAGAAGAGCTTAGAGCGCTTTGCGATAAATTTGGCGCTGTGCTCATTCTTGATGAGGTTATGAGCGGCTTTAGAGCTTCTCGCCTTGGCTCATATCCATTTCACGAAGTGGACGCTGATCTCATCACATTTGGCAAGGTTATAGGCGGAGGTATGAACGTCGCTGCATTTGGAGGTAAGGCTGAGATAATGGACTGCTTAAGCCCAGATGGCGCTGTCTATCAAGCAGGCACGCTAAGTGGCAACCCAGTAGCGATGAGTGCTGGCATAGCGGCGATTTCAAAGATAAATAGTGATCCAAATTTATACGCTAGACTCGAAAAGCTTGCCCTAAAACTAATGGCTGGCTTTAAAGAGGCTGCAAAGAGTGCTGGTATCACCATCCAAACTGATGTTCGTGGCTCGATGTTTGGCTACTTTTTTACAGATCATGCCGTGAAAAACTACGACGATGCGTTAAAGAGCGACACAAAGCTCTTTGCTAAATTTCACCAAGCGATGCTTAAGCGTGGAATTTATCTTGCACCTAGCCAGTTTGAAACTGGATTTGTCTGTGATGCGATGAGTGAAGCAGATATCGATCTAGCGGTAAGCGCAGCCAAAGAGGCATTTTTGGAGATAAAAGCCTAATGGCAAAATTTAAGATAAAAGATATCGTAGCGGGTGCTGAGCAGCTAAGCCTTGGTGTTTCAATCGTAGTTGCGATCTTGCTTGGCACTGGGCTAGGGTATTTTGTAAAAAAGGCTACAAATTTTACACCAGCTCTTTGGATAGGCTTTGCTATTGGCATCGCAGCTGCTATTTTAAATGTCTATAAAGCTTACAAAGCGCAGATAAAAAGCCTAGATGAGCTAAAAGATGAAAGCAGATACAAAGGCTACACAAAAGACGATGATGAGGATGATTAGTAGGCTTTTGATTTGCTATTTTGCGCTTTGGCTAGCTCTTAGCGCGGTTGGCAAATTTATATCAAATCAATTTTTCATAAGCTCGCAAATTTCATTTTTTGCCTCGCTTATTATCTTAACGGCTAGTTTTTTTGCCTACAAAAACCGCATAAATTCTAGACTAGAAAATGCTAGAGATGAAATTTTAGCCAAGATAGAAGAAGAGGACGAAGAGGAAGAAGAAATTTTGCCCCAGAATGAGGCAAAAGATTTTAGCTTAAAGGATGAGAAAGCAAGGCTAAAAAAGCAGAGATTTTCATTTAAAGATAAGAGTTTTGTGGCAGCCTTTATGCCTTACCGCTTGGTGGCTTATGCGATACTTTTTTTTGGATTTATCTTTTTAAAAAATGAAAATTTACTAAATGTGTCTGGTTTTTTAGTTGGGCTTGCTCCGATGCCTATTGGCGCATTTATTTTTGGGCTTATGGAGAATAAATTTAATACCGCAAAGGATACTGATGGCAAGTAGCTTTAGGATCATCCGCTCGATGGGACCGCTATTTTTGGGCATGAGTTTGCTTTTTATCGGAAATGGCCTAGTCATCGCATCTTGTAGCGCACTTCTTAAGCAAAATGGAGTGGGTGAGCTAGAGATTGGATTAATCAATACAGGCTTTTTTGTAGGCGCGTTAATTAGCACCATTACAGCTCACAGAGTCATCTCAACTACTGGCCACATAAGAGCCTTTGCCATCTTTTCAGCTATTTTTGCAGTCTCAGCTATGCTTCATGCGGTAAATCAAAATTTAGTATTCTGGGCGATATTGCGTGCATTTTTGGGATATTGCTATTACGCACTTTTGATGGTTATAGAAAGCTGGCTAAATGCAAAAATTCCAAATAAAATAAGATCTCGCGTGATAGCCTTTTATGAAGGCGTTTTTTACACAAGTTTTGGACTTGGCATTTTGATCTTAGCGCTTAACCTTAATATCTTTGAAATTTTCATCATAAGTGCAGCTTTTATCATGCTCTCAAGCATTCCATTAAATTTGATCCGTATAAATCAGCCTCAAATCCCAGAGCGTCAGCCCATAAACATCCCAAAAATTTTTGGTATCGTCCCGCTCGCTCTTGTTGGTGCGCTCATTGCAGGCTTAGCAATAAACGGCTTTTTTTCGATGGCAAGCCTTTTTGTTTTGCTTCAAGGATACGGCACAAAAGAGGCGTCATTTTTTATGACGGTTGCGATGATCGGAGGCTTTTTAGCTCAAGTTTTTATCGGTAGTTTCTCTGATAGATATGGCAGAAGGCCAGCTATTTTGCTTTGTAGCAGCGTGGCTTTAATAAGTGCGGTTTTGTTTTTGCTAAATGGCAAAAATTTAACGGTTGAATATCTACTTTCATTCTTTTTTGGAGCTGGAATTTTTTGCACTTATGGGCTTTCTTTAGCTAGGGCAAATGACGAGATCACAGACAAGACAAAGAGCGTGCAAGTCGCACGTGCTTTACTATTTAGCTACTCTTTGGCTTCGCTTTTCTCGCCGCTTCTTATGAGCTATGCGATGAAAATTTTTGGAGCATTTGGCTTTATCTATGTTTATTTGGTGCTTTTTGCTGGACTTATTTTATTTGCACTAACGCAAAAGACAATACCACAGCACATGAGAAAAGAGTATAACGATAGGCTCGTTGCAAGGACGGCTGGCATAGCTACTATTGAGCAAAATGGAAATTTTGCCGATAGAAAAAATAAAAAGTAAAAAATGGACGTAGGAAATTCTTTGAATATATCAAATACTTCGGTTCAAACCGGGCAAAATACTGCTCAAAATGTGCCAGTTCGTAAAAATGAAGGCTCGCTTTTTAAAAATCAGCCAAGCGTACAAACGCATAGTGAGCAAAGCATTTCAGAGACACTTGATAATGTTGGAAAACTCGTTGCAAGAGTACTTGATGATCTAAAAAGTGCTTCAAGTCTTAGCAAGGCTGAACAAATTTTATCTCAGGCAAAAGACACGAAAATCGCTCCAAATTTAGCAGGTGAGCTATCAGACCTTGCAAAAAGCTTAGAATTAGAAGCAACCCAAAATGAAAGCCCTGAGATAAAGAGCCTTGCACTAAAGCTAAAAGAATTTCTAAAACCAATAGCCGATCTAAAAGCTGGCTCACTAAATGATCAGATCAAAAACTCAGGTGTAATGCTTGAAGCAAATTTAAAAGACGCACTTAGTCCAGAGAAGCTTCCAAGCTCGGTTCAGAAGCTACTAAGCGATATAAAAAATCTCTCAAGCGGGAATTTACTAAATCAAATTTTAACCCTAAATGATGAAAAATTAGACAATCAAAATTCTTTTTCAAAGCTTGCTTCTATACTTGAAAAAGCGAGCAATGACGCAAAAAACATCCTTGATAACTCAAATATAAAAACCCTTTTAAAAGATGTTGATAAGCTTGATAGTGTGGTTAAATTTTTAGATAAAAATTTTTCAAAAGATCAAAATGGTGAGCTAGTAAAAAATCAAATAGGCAAAATGCAAAATTTCATCTCAAATTTAAGTGAAAAAGTCGCAAGCCTGGCAAATGAAAAGCTAAATCAAAATTTTGGTTTTAGCCAAAATCACAAAGAGCTAAAAACTATCCTTGATAGCATAAAAAACGATCTAAAAACGCTAAATAATATAGGCGATGAAGCAGGGCTTGTAAAAGCGTTTAATGAGATGAGCGATGTTTCAAAGGATGGTAGCTTGCAAGATAAGCTCCAAAGTGCGGCGAGACGTCTTGCTCATAGCCTAAGTCTTGCTGATGCTAAGGCAAGTTTGGCTAAAAATGAGCTAAGTGAGAGCAAGGCGCTTTTAAAGCAGTTAAATCTCGCTACAAACGATATAAATAACATTACGATTAAAAATAGCAGCGAAATTTCAAAAGTGCTAAGCCAAGATATAAAAAGTACGCTTTTAAACATCAGTGAAAAGAGTCAAAACCCACAAAGCGTAAATGCTGCAAATAAGATGATTTCGCAGATCGAGATGCATCAAATGATATCAAGCCTTCAAGGCGGGATTCAAACTTATATGCCTTATATTTGGGACGGCGTTGAGGGTGGAAATATCGCATTTAAGCAAGGCAAAAAGGATAAATTTTACGCTCAGATCGATCTAAATTTTAAGAAATTTGGACAGATAAATGTGATGGTTGGACTTATTGATAAAAGGTACATTGATCTTTCGGTAGCTACGCAAACAAATGAGTTTAAGGAGCTAATCCTCTCAAACTCTAGCGAATTAAAACAAGCAATATCAAAGCTTGGACTTATAGTTTCAAACTTTAATATCAAAACTTTGTCAAAAGTGAAGCTAAATGATAGATTTAAAAAATTTGGTGGCCTTGATGTGGGCTTTGATAAGAAAATTTAATGCAAGTAAATAAGAAAAAAGCAGTAGCTCTTGGCTACAACAGATCTAAAGATAATGCTCCAAGAGTGCTGGCTAATGGCGCTGGTGAGATAGCAAATAGAATAATTGATCTTGCAAAAGAGCATGATATACCGATCAAAGAGGATCCTGACCTTATTGAAATTTTAAGCAAGGTTGAAGTTGATCAAGAAATTCCACCAAATTTATATAAAGCTGTTGCTGAAATTTTTAGCTTTTTGTATAAGATCACAAAGAAATGATCTATAAATTTGCTTAAAAATTAGCAAAACATATAAAGAGTAGTGGGGGTATTGACGATATACAAAAAGTGGTGTAAGCTAAATATTAAATTAAAAATTTAAAGGCTATTTGTGGCACAAAAATTAATATTAATAGGGGCGTCTACTGGCGGGCCTGGGCATTTAAAAAAGTTACTAAAAAACGTAAAACTAAATGGAGCTATCATCGTGATAGCCCAGCACATGAATAAAATGTTTATAAACTCTTTTGCTATGCAAATCGGAAAAGAGTGTGGCTTGGATGTTGAAATTTTAAATGAGAGGAAAATTTTAAAAGAAAATACCGTATATGTCTGCGAACAAAATGTAGTGGTGTCGCCAAATTTACCAATTAGCGCAAAGCCAAATACAGAAGAAAAGACTATATATACGCCAAATGTTGATGTGCTGTTTAAATCTGGAGTTGGAATTTGTAAAAGCGCAAATGTCCTAGCCATCTTGCTAACTGGTATCGGAGACGATGGTGCGGCTGGGCTTGATAAGCTTTATAAGGCTGGAGCAAAATGTATAGCTGAAAATGAGGAGAGTGCGATAGTGTATGGTATGCCAAAACGTGCAAAGGAGCTAAATCAGAGCCTAAAATCACTAAACCTAACCATGATAAAAAAAGAGATGGAGGATTTTTTAAATGCTACTAACTAATAATGCAAAAGATATAAAAATAGCACAAACAGATACTCCGCAAGATATGGATGGTTTTAATGATTTTATGAATGTGATCAAGACTCTTTGCGGAGTTGATCTTGAGCCAAAAAGAGATATTACTTTGCAGCGAATTACCATTTTTATTAGAGATCGCCAGATAAAAAGCTTTAAAGATCTTGTTTCGATGATAAAATATAACTCAAGCTTGCGACAAGACATTTTAAATCTAGTAACTGTAAATGAGACTTATTTTTATAGAGAGTTGCCTCAACTTAAAGACGTGATCTATTACGCAAAGGAGCTTGGAGGAGCTAGAATTTTGTGTGCTCCTTGCTCCACTGGAGATGAGTCATATTCGCTTGCGATGCTTGCTTATGAGATGGGATTTAAACAGCATGAAATTTCAATCGTAGGTATAGACATAAACTCAGAAGCCATAGCAAGCTGTCAAAACGGCATTTTTAGTGAGAGGAGCTTGCATAGGTTAAGCGATTTTCAAAAAGAGAGATTTTTTACAAAAGTCGATGATAAATTTAAGATAAAAAAAGAAATTTTACCAAGGTGTGAGTTTAAAATTTTAAATGTTTTTGATGACGCTATTTTTAATCTAGGAAAATTTGATATCGTGCTTTCAAGAAATATGATGATCTATTTTGATGATGATTTTAGATTAAAATGTGTTGAGAGGCTTCATAAATTGCTTAAGCCAGATGGTAGGCTTTACGCTGGACACGCTGATCTTGTGCCTTACACTCCAGCTTATGAAAAACGCTTTTCAAATGGAACTACCTACTATCTAAAAAAATAAAAATTTGCCAAGTCGCCTTTTAACTTAGGCGACTTAATTTAAAAACAATCACCTTATTTTGTAGCTTTTTAATACGATGTGATAGTAAAAAGCCCCTACAAAAAAGAGGCTTCCCATAAAACTCGCAATCATCTCAACGCTAAATCCAATATCATAAAGCAGACCAATGATAAATGAAATGAGAGCGCTAAAGCCAAGAAAAACCATATCGTTATATGCAATCACTCGGCCATAAAATTCTTTTTTGCAGTTTTGCTGAAGCATCGTATAGGTGTAGCTCCAAAGACTTGATGTGCAAAATCCAGCGAAGATAATGCCAATAAGCGATAGATAAAAATTCCAAAGCGATAAAGCCCAAATAATGATACCAAGGCCTTGACCGATATATACGAAAATAAGCGTATTTTTATTTATAAATTTACTAAGTATGGCTGGAGCAAACATAAGTGAAATGGATCTTGAAGTATTTAATAGTCCTATAATTAATGATGTCGAGAGTAAATTTGCATATTTGTAATCAGCCAAAAGTGCGATCAATGCGTCATAAGCGGTAATGCCAACAAAGGCGTGTAAGAATATAAGATGCACGATGAGTCTATTTTCTTTTAGATATTTAAGCCCATTTTTGAGCATTTTTAGAGGCTTTTCTATAAATTCTGGCTTTAGGCCTTGTAAATTTAAAAAATATAAAAATCCAAAGCTAAGAATGTATAGTATGCCATCAAGTAAAAAGGCGCTTTTAATACCAAAAAAGTGTATATAAACTCCAGCCAGCCCCATGCCAGCAGTGTATGAGACCGCCCAAATGATAGAGTGGATCTCATTTGCGAGTTTGAGATTTTCTTTGCTTAAAATTTTTGGCAGTACGCTCATCTCTACTTGAAAATACATTCCACCAGTGCCATTTCTAATAAAAATGATAAGTAAAAGTAGCCATAAAAAATCAAGTGAGTCTATAAAAAGAAGCATAAAAACGCTTATCGTCTCAACTGCCATCATGATGACAAGCATTGGTTTTGGGCTAAATTTATCAACTAAAATTCCACTAAATGGAGCTATGACAACACCTGGGATAAATGCCATTGCTGCACTTAGTGTGATAGCCCAGACAGGAGCGTCAAGCTTGATAAGAAGGGTAAAAATACCTGTGTGCGAAAACCATACGCCAAAATAGCATATAAGCTGAATGATGCTTAAAAGGCGAAAATTTCTCTCTTCTTTTAAAAGTTTAAGATATTCTTTCAACTTATTGATTCCACATTAGCGTTATTTGCTCTATCTTTGTTTCATCTGGTATATCGTTTAGGCTTGTTATCTCTTTGGCAAGTGTATTTTTTAGTGTGATTAGCATATCGTGGCTATCTATTTTTAGATAGATGTTGCTTTTATCACTACGAAATTTAGAAATGACAAGAGAATTTTTTATATCTTTGAAATTTGATTTAAGGCTGATATTTTCTGGAGTTTTAAACTCGTTTGAATAAATTTCAATGCTTGTGATAATGCCATTTAGTAAGGTGTATTCAAAAATTCTTTCATTTTTATTTATTACGATGTAGCTGTTTTCTTTTTTTGTGTTATCACGTTTTATGTTTTTTGAGCCGTAAATTTTTATCACATCTCTATTTGCTGATTCGTTTGTCAGCTCTGCAAAAAAGCCTTTACCAAAGAGATTTTTTTGATCTTTATCTTTTTTATATCGTCCGCTTATGTGAGCATTTTTACAAATTTTATAGTTTGCTACTAGAAAAATTGCATTATTTATTCTGTGTATGCTTAGGGCGATGCCTTTTTCATCTAAAAGGTAAAAAATTCCCTTGTCGTAAAGTAGCTCAGAGCTAAACTCGCAAAGTGGCAAGCCATTTTTTAATGATGAATAAAAACTTATTTTTGCACCATTTTTGCTTGGTACGATTACGATATCTAAAAAGTTATCTTTGTTTTTAAATTTATAAAATTTAGCAAAAAAACTATCTTTGTAAGCTTTATTTACCGGTTCAAAATTATAAATTTGAGCTAGCACGCCAACTCGCTTATTTTTCTTATCATCAAGCTGAAGAAGTGAGTTTTTATTTGGTGCAAAATAGCTAAGATTGCCATTTTCATCTTTTAAAATGATAGCACTATCATCAACATCAAATGTACCATTTTTTTCAACCAAGCTTACTTCTTTATCCATAGTAAGCATTGTTTTTGTGTAGGTTTTGTCTTTATTTAGCGTAATGATGGTTTTTATGCCTTCACAGTTTGGGCAAGGCAAAATAGTGTGAAAACTACTATAAATTGAGTTTGGAAGTATTAGCTTTTCTGACTTTTTGGGTGTATTTGCCTGAACTAACGGCTTGTCTTCTTTTACTGTATTTTGTGTGCTTTGTTTTGGCTCTAAATTTTCATTTTTTGCGCAGCCAAGGATGAAAAATGAGATAAGTATGGCAAAAAGATATTTCATTTGCAACTCCTTAAAAATTGCAAAATTATATCATTTTGCCTTTAAAATTTATTTTACGCGTTTAAAGATATATTTATCTTTTAGCTCGCCAGTGACCTCTTTTTGATCCATATCTAGCATTTTTAGGTTCTCGCCTTCTATTTTATAAAAGCTCTTTTCTTTATACTCGTCAATCGTTGTTATCACACCATTTTCGATTGAGTATTTGCCTTTACTAACGGCTTTGTAGTTGTCTTTTGACTTGTAGTTCATCACACTTTCAAATGTGCCGTCCTTTTTTAGTATAAGGGTTGAGTCTATACCCATGCAGCTAGCGCAAGGCAAAAATGCTTTATAAGTGCCCTCGATGCTGTTAATTGGAGCTTCGCAGCTACTTTTTACTTCACATTTGCCTTGTGGGACGTTTGTGTTTTGGCTAGATGATGCACAACCTGCCAAAAGTAGAGCCGCACTTAGTGCAAATATAAAATTTTTCATGCTAATCCTTTTTGAAAATAAAATTTAAAATGTATTATAATACTTAAGAAAATAACAAATTATAAATTAAAGGAGTAAAAATGCAAATCGAAGCATTTGGCGTTTTAGTCGTAGTTCTGGTTATCTTTGCGTTCTTGTTTTTAAAGGCTGGCATCAAGATCGTCTCACAAGCTGATAATCTACTCATCGAGCGACTTGGTAAATTTCACAAGGTGCTTGATGGCGGATTTCACATAATCATCCCATTTGTCGATCAAATAAGAGCGATAATCACCGTAAAAGAACAACTTGTTGATATCACAAAACAGCAAGTCATCACAAAAGATAACGTTAATATAAGCGTTGATGGCATCGTCTTTTTAAAGGTCTTTGACGCAAAAATGGCGGTTTATAATGTCGATAACTACAAGCGTGCCATTGCAAATTTAGCCATGACTACGCTTCGTGGCGAGATAGGCGCGATGAATCTTGACGATACGCTAAGCTCACGTGACCGCCTAAATGCTGCACTTCAAGTGGCTCTTGGCGACGCTGCTGGCAACTGGGGCGTAAAGATCATGCGTGTAGAAATTTCTGAAATTTCTGTTCCACTAGGCATCGAAGAAGCGATGAATATGCAGATGAAAGCTGAGCGCGAAAAACGTGCGATCGAGCTAAAAGCCTTAGCTGAAAAAGAGGCGTTAATCCGCAATGCAGAGGCGCTAAAACAAGAAAAAGTGCTTCAAGCAGAGGCTATAGAGCGTATGGCTGATGCAAAAAAATACGAGCAAATCGCCATTGCAACGGCTCAAAAAGAGGCTATGGATATGATAAATGATAGTATGAGCAAAAACGCAAATGCGGCTGAATTTTTGCTCGCGCGCGATAGAGTCGGGGCATTTAGTGAGCTGGCTAAAAATAGCTCAAAAGATAAAATTTTAGTTCCTTATGAGGCGACTGAGCTTATTGGTTCACTTAGCGTTTTGAAAAATTTCCTAGCTAAGGATAAGGCGTGATCAGCCCTTTTATAATGATAGCAATCGGTGTGGTTTTGTGCATCACCGAGTTTATCTTTTTCTCATTTTATTTGCTATTTTTTGGCATAGCTTTTATCGTAGTTGGAGCTATAAATTTTGGTTTTAGTTTTGCTTGGAGCTATCAAATTTTAATTACAGCAGCGATTGCGATCGTGCTCCTTGTGCTTTTAAAAGCGCCGTTGAAGAGTAAATTTATGTCCAGAAAAGAGAGTTTTAACGAGGAATTTTTAGACGAAGCCGGAGTTGGCGAGATCAGAGAAAATATGGTCTATTTCAAAGGCACTCTTTGGAAATACGACGGAAATTTAGCTAATGGAGAGAAGGTGACGGTTCTTGGCACCAAAGGTGACAAGGTGATATTAAAATAAAAGTGCCTTTTTGGCACTTTTACTATTTTGCGTGAGCTGGGCAGCCTTGCATGTCGCCGTGCATTGAGCCTTGCATCATGCAACCTTGATGGTGGCAACCTTGTTTTTGCATATCACTTTTTGTCTCTTTGTGATGAGGGCAACCGCAACCTTCGTGGCTTGCTGGCTTTGGCTCATTTTTAGCACAACCAACTAAAAATAGGCCTACAACTGCGGCTAAAACGATCTTTTTCATATTTACTCCTTCAAAAAGTTTCCTATTCTATCTTTTAAAAATTAAAATTTGGTAACGACATGATTTATCATATTTAAAAGCATTTTTGGCTAAACTCTCGCCCAAAAATAAGCAAAATAAAAGGTTAAATTTGAAAAGACTTAGTGTAAATGAGGCCATCGATCTTATAGAAAATGCACCGCTTCACGAGCTTGGCAAGATGGCATTAGCTAGAAAAAAAGAGCTTCATCCAGAGGGCATTACGACCTTCATTGTAGATCGCAACATCAACTATACAAACGTCTGCTGGGTGGATTGTAAATTTTGCGCATTTTACCGCCACGCAAAAGAAGAGGACGCTTATGTGCTAAGTTTTGAGGAGATCGGCAAGAAGATCGAGGAGCTTATCGCCATTGGCGGCACGCAAATTTTATTTCAAGGTGGCGTTCATCCAAAGCTAAAGATCGAGTGGTACGAGGAGCTTGTAAGCTACATCAGCAAGCACTATCCAAGCATCACGATACATGGCTTTTCTGCCGTTGAGATCGACTACATCGCAAGAATTTCAAAAATTTCTACAAAAGAGGTATTAAGACGCCTAAACGAAAAGGGCTTATACTCGATGCCAGGGGCTGGAGCAGAGATTTTAAGCGACCGCGTTCGTGACATCATTGCCCCTAAAAAATGCGACACCGCAGACTGGCTTCGCATACACAAAGAGGCGCACGAGCTTGGTATAAAAACGACTGCGACGATGATGTTTGGCACGGTTGAGAGCACTCGTGAGATCGTGGAGCACTGGGAGCACATCAGAAATTTACAAGATGAAACGGCTGGATTTAGAGCCTTTATACTTTGGAGTTTTCAAGGGCTAAATACAAAGCTCATGCAAGAATTTCCAGAGATCAAAAAGCAAAGCTCAAACGTCTATCTAAGGCTTCTTGCGGTTTCAAGGCTCTTTTTGGATAACTTTAAAAATATCCAAAGCAGCTGGGTCACGCAGGGCAGCTACGTTGGTCAGCTAGCGCTTCTTTTTGGCGCAAACGACCTTGGTAGCACAATGATGGAAGAAAACGTCGTAAAGGCCGCAGGGGCTAGCTTTAGGATGAATCAAGACCAGATGATCGAGCTTATAAAAGATGTCGGAGAAATTCCAGCCAAGCGTAACACGAACTACGATATTTTGGAGAAATTTTAGATGAAAATTTTAGATATCAATGTAAAAAATGTAAAAATTCCAGTCGTTTTTGAAAGCTCAAAAGCGATGCCAGTAGTGAGCCTTAGACTTGTTTTCAAAGCAGCTGGTAGCTCACAAAATGGCAAGCTCGCAGGCCTTGCAAGGCTAAGTGCAAATTTGCTAAACGAAGGCGATATGAAGCTAGGCTCGGCTAAATTTGCCAAAGAGCTTGAAGTAAGGGCGATTAGCCTAAATGCAAGCTGTGGCTTTGAGACATTTTGCATAGATCTAAACTGCCTAAAAGAGCACTTTGCCTTTGCGTGCGGCAAGCTAAAAGAGCTTATAAGCGCTCCAAATTTGACAGAAGAAATTCTAAATAGGTGCAAAACCGTCACACTTGGCGAGATCGCAGCAAATGAAAACGACTTTGACTACGTGGCAAGGCAGGGGCTTTTTGAGCTTTTATACCCAAAAAGCGTGCTTGCCCAGCCAAGCATCGGCACTAAAAAGAGCATAAAAGCGATCATGCTTGAAGATGTGAGAAAGTTTTTAAACGAGCATTTAGACCTTTCAAATTTGCTTTGCGTGCTAGGCGGCGACATCGACGAGAAACAGACAAAAGAGCTCGCTAGTGTTTTAGAAATTTTAAAACCTGGTAAAGCACGAAAGTTAGAGCACTTTAGCCCAAGCGATAAGTGCGAAAGCAGCGAGATTATCAGGCAAAGCGAGCAGGCCTACATCTACTTTGGCGCACCATTTAACGTGAGAGCTGAGGAGAGATACAAGGCTGCAGTGGCGACATTTATCCTGGGCGAGGGTGGCTTTGGCTCGAGGCTCATGGAGGAGATCCGCGTGAAAAGAGGGCTTGCTTATAGCGCCTACGCTAGAAATTTGCTAAATCTCTCTTACAGCCAGCTCTACGGCTACATGCAGACAAAAAATGAGAAAAAAGATGAAGCGATCGCCGTTATAAAAGATGAAATTTTAAAATTTAGTAAAAAAGGTGTTAGCAAGGCCGAGCTTGAGCAGGCTAAAAAATTCTTACTTGGCTCGTTACCACTTAGACTTGAGACACTATTTAAGCGCCTTGATATCGCACAAAGCGAGTTTTATGAGCATGGCGAGCTTGGGGCATTTTTAAAGGACCTTGATAAAATTTCAGCCCTTTCGCTAAATGAGCTAAATAACTTCATAAAAGCCCACGCAGAGATCAATCAGCTAAGTTTTTGCGTCTTAAAAAATGAAATTTGAAGCAAGCGACAGAGCAAAACTTCTAAAAATAGGCGTGCTTAGCCTACTTGACCTTGCTCTCGTGCTGCCAAAGGGCTTTGAGGATACGACGATCGCTAAGAGCCCAAGAGAGGGGCAGGTCTGCATAAATGTAAAGATCACCTCACTCGCCTCGCGCCCTGGCATGCTAACGGCACTTGCCTTTTGCGAGCAGTGGCAAAGTAGCGTAAAGATCGTCATTTTTAACGCAAAGTCTTGGCACTACGGCGCTTTTAAGATGGGCAAAGAGATGGCGATATATGGGCTTTGCTCCTATGCCTTTGGCTCGTGGCAGATAATAAATCCAAAAATCACCACAAAAATAGGCCAGATTGTGCCTAAATTTAAGACCGAGCTAAAAGACGATGAGGTCAAAAAACTCGTTTTAAAATATATAAATTTACAAAATTTATTAGCCGAGGGCTTAAGTGAGCGAGAGGCTAAATTTCTAGCTGAGCTGCAAAGACTAGACGAGCAAAGTGTACAAATTTTATACCGCCTAAAAAACGATAATGAGGGCGTGCACATTTTAAAATTTGTAGAAATTTTTAACTACATAAAAAAGCTAAGTGCTAAAAAAACCTACTTTAAAAGCCCAAAAATCAAGCTTTTTGATATAAGCTCTTGGCTTAAAAGCTTACCATTTACGCCGACAAATGACCAGCTAAATGCGATAAATGATATCAGAGACGACCTTAGTGCTGTGCAGGCAAAAAGACGCGTCATAATGGGCGATGTGGGAAGCGGCAAGACACTAGTGATCCTAGCATCAGCACTCAGCGTATATCCGCAAAGTGCCATTTTGATGGCGCCAACAAGTATCTTAAGCGAGCAAATTTACAATGAAGCAAAGAGGCTATTGCCGCCATTTATGAATGTGATGTTGGTTCAAAGTGGAGAGAAAAAGATAGACTTTAGCGGGGTAAATTTGATCGTTGGCACGCATGCGCTGCTCTTTCACGAGCTACCAAACTCACCGCTAGTCATGGTCGATGAGCAGCACCGCTTTGGCTCAAACCAGCGCAAAAAGATAGAGGAGCTGGCCTCAAACGAGGACGAGCGAGCAAATTTTGTGCAGTTTTCAGCTACGCCCATACCAAGGACGCTAAGTTTGATCCAGTCATCTATCGTAAATTTTAGCTTTTTAAAGCAGATGCCGTTTAAGAAAAATATAACGAGTCAAATTTTAGGCGCTAGTGAGTTTGGCTTTTTACTAACCCACATCAAAAAGCAGCTAGAAAACGGCTTTCAAGTAGCCATCATCTATCCGCTAGTTGAGAGCAGTGAGAGCTCAAACTACCAAAGCCTAAATGAGGCGCAAGGCTTTTGGCTAAAGAATTTCAAAAATGTTTTTGTCACGCATGGCAAGGACAAAGAAAAAGAGGAAATTTTAAGGAGATTTAGAGAAGAGGGTGAAATTTTGCTTTCAACCACTGTTGTTGAGGTTGGAATTTCGCTACCAAGGCTAAATACGATAGTGATCGTAGGCGCTGAGAGGCTAGGACTTGCCACGCTTCATCAGCTAAGGGGCAGAGTAGGGCGAAATGGCGGCGATGGATACTGTTTTTTGTTTACTAAGCTAAAAGAGACGCCTGCTAGGTTAAAAGAATTTTGCGCGACAAATGACGGCTTTAAAGTGGCCGAGCTTGATCTTAAAAACCGCCAAAGCGGCGATATACTAAATGGCTTTTTCCAGCATGGAGCGACATTTAACTTCTACAACTACGAGGATGATATCACGCAGGCTGCAAAGGCTAGAGTGGCGACACTTGCTAAAAATAATGCCTAGTTGCTTTTAATTTAACTTAAATTTTTGATTTGATTTTGTTGGCTTTAAAATTTAGCAGAGTAAATTTTAATAAAATTATTTTTCTACTCTGCGTTCTTTGCATACATTCTCGCATGGTATGCCGTCACGATCGCGATCAAACCCACTGCGTCCGCATTTTCTTAAATAGTGATATGCTTCTTCGCAACTTTTCATCTCTTTGCAGTAGCGTTTAGAACAATCAAATTTATCCGCCGCGTTTGCCATCAATGCAAAAAATAAAATCAAAACTACTTTTTTCATTTTTACTCCAAAGGCAGTATTAAATAAGAAAAATAATACAAAAAGCGCTCAAAAGAATTTCTCTTTTGAGAGTATAAATTTAAAGAGGATATGTTAAACAGCACTCTCTTTTTACTTCGTCGATGTAGCTTACGTTTAAGCTTAGTCCGTAAAGCTTGCTTAAATTTTCGCTTCTTATGATCTCATTAACTGTACCAAACTCAACATTTCCATCACCTTTTACAAGTGCGACATATCCGCCAAGAAGTACGGCAAAGTCAGGGTTGTGAGTGGTTAGCACGACCGAGTAGCCAAGCTCTTTTAGCCACTTGAGCGTGCGTAAAAATTTATACTGGTTGCCAAAATCAAGCGCGCTCGTTGGCTCGTCAAATATAATCATTTTTGGCTGTGCAGCCATCGCACGAGCGATCATACACATCTGCTTTTGACCGCCACTCATTTGAGTGATAAATTTCTCTTCAAGGTGCTCGATCTCAAGCTTTTTGGTGTAAATTTTAGCGATCTGCTCATCCTCTTTGCTAGGTCTTGCAAAGATGCCAAGGTGCGCCGCACGTCCCATCGTGATGAACTCAAGTCCAGTGTATTCATACTCGGCAACCTCGCTTTGAGCCACATACGCCATGATTTTAGCACGCTCTTTGTTGCTTAGGCTATCTACGTTTTTGCCATCAAGAAAAATTTCTCCTGAAACTGGCTTTAGTGAGCCACTTATTAGCCCAAGAGTGGTTGATTTGCCAGCTCCATTTCGACCAAGTATGGTTAAAATCTCACCTGCGCCTATCTTTAAATTTACATTTTCTAGTTTGCCAGCCCCATTTGGGTAGCTAAAGTTTAAATTTCTGACTTCAAGCATCACGCAACCTTTTTATTTCGCCACAAGACCCAGACGAAAAATACCGTACCGATAAAGCCAGTAAGCACGCCAAGAGGCACTTCGCTCACACTTATGCTACGCGCTAAAGTATCAACAAATAGCAAAAATATCGCACCCATAAATATGCTTGCAGGCATGCTTCTTATGTTATTTGCGCCAACTAGCATGCGCGCTAAATGAGGTATGAGAAGTCCCACCCAGGCCACTATACCGCTTATGCAGACGCTACAAGCCGTAAGAAGCGTGGCGCAGATGATGATGATAGAGCGCTCGTAAGCTACATTTACGCCAAGTCTAGCTGCGCTCTCGTCGCCAAGAGAGAGCAAATTTATACGCCAGCTCATTGCGATTAGCAAAATGGCGCAGATGATCATCACAGGTGCTATATATTTTAAATTTTCACTATCAAGCTTTGCTAGGCTTCCAAGTTGCCAATAAACAATGTCAGGCAGCTTCGTTTCAGGGTCAGCGACATATTTTAAAAAGCCGATCACTGAGCCCATTAGTCCGCTTACGATGATACCAGAAAGAACTAGCATAAGCGTGCTTGAGCGGCCCATCATCTTTGGTATTGCTAGCGTGATAGCAACGGCTGTTAGACCAAAGCCAAATGCAAAAGCCTGCACCCAAAATAGCGATAGATCAAAGATGATAGCAGTGGCTGCTCCCACGCAAGCACCAGCTGAGACGCCAAGAAGATCGGGGCTAACTAGCTGGTTTTTAAAGACGCCTTGATAGGCCGCACCACTCACGCTAAGAGCGGCTCCGACAAGTATAGCTGCGATGATGCGCGGGATGCGTAAATTTTCTATCACGTTTGCAATGTTGCTAGCTGCGCCATCTCCTAGACCAATGCTATGAGCTAACACGCTAAATACATCGCCAAATGATATGTAAAATCTGCCAACGCAAAGTGCGACAAAGGCGCAAAGAAGCGTTAGCAGAGCTAAAAAAATGGTAACTAATGAAAAATTTGCGTTTTTCATATATTATTTTTTGCTACCGTCTGGGTTTAGACCTTTTAGGATATAGCCATACTCTGTATCGCTAAGATCGTGGTTTAAGAACTCTTTGTAAAACTCTTTTGTCTTAGCTTTTACATCTACATCTTTAAATAGATCTGGTTGGATAGTCTTTGCTGCCCATAAAATTTGAAGAGCGCTCTCTGCGCCGTATCTATCCCAGCCAAAAACGCCTTTTGGGTTGCCATAAACTTTGCCGTTTTTAACAGCATTTGAACCTGAATATGCAGGATTTTCTTTTATACTTTTGATCTGTGCGTCTGTATCAGCACCACCAACGATGATGATATCAGGGTTTGCGTTGATGAGCTCTTCAGCTGTTAGCTCGATCATAGAGCCCTCTTTTGAGACTGCGTTTTTGCCGCCAGCTAAATTTATCCAAGTGTTTATGATAGTTTTTGTGCCATCAACCTTTAATAAATTTGCTCCGCCAAGCAAGTGAAGCACTTTTGGACGTTTAGCATCAGGGATGTTTTTTGTTCTATCAGTTACAAATTTAGTGTTATCTTGGATATTTTTTGTAAGTTTATCAGCCATAGCTCTAGCCTTGTCAGTGCCGATCACTTCAGCTGTTGCGTAGATACTTTTCTCCATATCTGGGTAATCTCTAAAGATCAAATTTACAGCGCTAAAGCCGTTTTTGCTAAGCTCGTCTTGATAGTTTTTGCTTGAGACTACGACAACATCAGGAGCAAGCTTAACAAGCTCTTCGATCTGAAGATCTTTGCCATCAAGTGCGGCTGGTAAATTTTTAAGTCTTGGATAGACGAGGGCAAACCACTTGTTTTTCTTGATCTGATCGGTTGTAGCTACAACTTTATCCATACCGCCAAGCGCTAGGATGATCTCGTTGTTTGCGTGCCAAAGAGCAGCGATCTTTTCAACCTTCTCAGGCACGCCTACTTTGACGCCTTGCATATCTGTTATGCTTCTAGCAGACTCAGCTGCGTTTAGGCTAAGAGCCATAAAAAGTGAAGTAACAAGGCTAAATTTAGCCATTTTTTGCAAAAAAATTCTTTGCATATTTTTTTCCTTTACTTTAAAAATATAAAGTTGTATATTAATAATTTTTAGGTTAATTCTATGTAAAATTCCGCCAATTTCATAAATTTTTTAAAATTTTTATTAAGACAATATATATCTTTTATTGACATATATCATTAGCTGCTTTTTTAAAATGAGATAAACTTCGCCTTAAAATTTTTAAAAAAGGAGAATCAATGCGTGAATACAAAAAGTATTGGCTAGCACTTGTTACAGTACTAGTAATTTGCTTTAGTATTTTAGGCTACTACGGCGTTGAGGTTTATAGAAGCTCGCCACCAGTTGTAAATTTTACAGATGAGAATGGCAATGTCGTTATCGACAAAGAGAGCATCTATAAAGGTCAAGAGGCCTGGCAAAGCATAGGAGGTATGCAAGTTGGCTCTATTTGGGGACACGGTGCATATCAAGCACCTGATTGGAGCGCAGACTGGCTTCACAAAGAGTTAGTTATATTTTTAGAGTTAAAAGCAGATGAAATTTATCACTCAAAATATGCTGACTTAAATGATGAGCAAAAGGCAAATCTAAAAGTTCTACTTAAAAAAGAGTACCGAGAAAATGGCGTAAAAGACGATAAAATCGTACTTAGCAGCGATAGATTAAAGGCTATGAAACAAGTAAGCCAAGAGTATTCATCACTTTTTGGAAATGACCCTAAGTTTAAATCTTTAAGAGAAGCTTATGCGATGAAAGAAAATACTCTTCCAAATGCTTCTGATAGAGATGATCTTAATAACTTTTTCTTCTGGTCAGCCTGGGCAACCGCAGCAAATAGACCTGGCAGCGATGCTACATATACAAACAACTGGCCACACGAGCCACTAATCGATAATGTACCAACAAGCGAAAATATATTTTGGTCAGTTGCAAGTGTTGTAATACTTATTGCTGGTATTGGATTTCTTGTTTGGTTTAGCTCTTTTTATGGCAAAAAAGATGATGAAAAGTTGGAAGCTATTAGCGAAGATCCGCTTAGTAAATTAAGCCTAACTCCATCTCAAAAAGCTCTTAAAAAATATCTTTTTGTAACTTTGGCTCTTTTTGCATTCCAAATTTTAATAGGTGGCTTTACAGCTCACTATACAGTCGAAGGACAAGAATTTTACGGTATAAATTTATCAGCTTATATTCCTTATTCACTTGCTAGAACATGGCACATTCAGGCTAGTATCTTCTGGATTGCGACAGGATTTTTAGCAGGCGGTCTTTTCTTAGCACCTATTATAAATGGCGGTAAAGATCCAAAATTCCAAAAGCTTGGCGTAGATTTATTATTTTACGCACTACTAATCCTTGTAGTTGGCAGTTTTGCTGGCGAGTATTTAGCGATCGCAAATATTATGCCTATAAATTTAAGCTTCTGGTTTGGACACCAAGGATATGAATATATCGAGCTTGGACGTGTTTGGCAAATTATTTTATTTGTTGGTCTTGTCATTTGGATGCTACTTTTACTTCGCGGATTTATTGGCGGATTTAAGAACAAAGGTGATAAAAATTTACTTGCTATCTTTGCAGCTTCAGCCGTTGCAGTTGGATTATTTTACGGAGCAGGATTATTTTATGGTCAAAGAAGTCCACTTCCAGTGATGGAATACTGGCGCTGGTGGGTTGTACACCTTTGGGTTGAAGGCTTTTTTGAGGTCTTTGCTACCGCTTCACTTGCTTTTGTGTTTGTTAGTCTTGGTCTTGTTTCAAAGAGATTTGCTACGTTTTCAACACTTGCGAGTGCATCACTTTTCTTAGTAGGCGGAATTCCAGGAACTTTCCACCACTTATATTTTGCGGGCACTACTACACCTATAATGGCAGTTGGCGCTAGCTTCTCAGCACTTGAGGTAGTTCCTCTTGTATTGCTTGGAGCTGAAGCTTATGAGCACTACAGACTTCAGTTTGCTCAAACTTGGGCTAAGACATTAAAATGGCCACTTTACTGCTTTATCGCAGTTGCTTTCTGGAATATGCTAGGCGCTGGTGTATTTGGATTTTTAATCAATCCTCCGATTTCACTATTTTATATCCAAGGCCTAAATACGACTCCAGTTCACGGACATGCTGCGCTATTTGGTGTTTATGGATTTTTAGCACTTGGATTTGTTTGGCTAGTAGCTACTTATCTATTCAAAGGTCAAGAATTTGACGAGAAGCTTATGAAAGTAGGTTTTTGGGGCTTAAATATAGGCCTTATGCTAATGATCGTGCTTTCACTACTTCCAATAGGAATTTATCAAGCATTTGCAAGCCTAGAGCATGGTATGTGGTATGCAAGAAGCGCTGAGCTTTTACAACAATCACACTTGCAAAATTTAAGATGGGTAAGAATGATTGGTGATACGATTTTAATAATCGGTGGAATCAGCTTCCTTGCACAACTTCTAAAATTTATGCTTAATAAAAAAGCTTAAAATTAAAGGGGTGTTTTGCCCCTTTATTAAGCTATCTTTTCATAAAATAACGCAAATTTAAAAGGAAAGAAATGATTACATTTTTTAAAAGAATTTGCATTATTTTTATCGTGCTTTTACACTCTTTTTTGGCTCTTGTAGTTGATTATTCATTTCCACACTATGCAAATGTACAAATCACAGGTGGCGATCTCAAACGTATGGACAAAGATGGCATTATCGATGATAAAAATCCAGCTGATGGCCTTACTAGAGATATTTATCTTATCTATACTAAAGATTCTAATAATCCAAATAAAGTTATGGCTTATAGAAATGAAGATACCGCATGGGGATTTCCGTTTTATTTTAAATTTAACTCAGCTGATGTACAAGCCAAGGTTCAAGGTTTTGCAAATAGCGATAAAAACGTTACTGTAAAATATTATGGATATAGAATTTCTATGCTTCAAGAGTTTAGAAATATTATATCGCTAAAAGAAAACTGCAATGATACTAGTTGGCCGGTAGCTAGCTATGTATTTTACTTTATTTTGTTTATCTCGCTAATCATTTGGATAAGAAAGATAAATAAGGCCTTTAGACCAAAAACTAGTGAAAATTTAGAGAAATAGATAGCATTTGTTTTAACTATTTGATATTTTAAAAATCAAAAAGAGAGCTTTGTCTCTCTTTTATCTTTAAAAAAATTCTGACGCCATCAGGTATTCTTAGTTCATTTGCTCTACTATGCTATTGCTGTATTCCTCTACGCTTTCCCAGTCCATAAAAAAATTCCATATCTTGATGCTTGCAATTATTTTTTAAAAAATACTTACTTTTTTACAGCACTTACTTCTTTGCCGTGCTCTCCACCAGCTGTAACTTAGTTTATGTCGTTTTAATTTAGTTCGCCAAGATCTTCTTAAAATGGCTTACGGGGAATCCTTCTTGTATCTAGATCTATCTTATGTAGGGATATCTATTCTATAAAATTTTAGGCACTTTTTGATTTTAAAGCACTCTTTCATTATGTTTGGACGTTGAGTTAAAAACCAAAATTGATAATTTGATAAGGTTTTTATAACTCTGATAATCTAATCAACAAAGCTAAATAAAAATTACTCATAAAATTTACAAAAATATAGTTGGATTTTTAACGCTTAAAGGATCGCTCAAACGCTTGGGTAAATTTTAAATTTAAAGCCATTTTGCTGGCGTAGCAGTCTTTGTAAGCAGGGTTTTGGACTATAGGAAGAAATTTATAGTGGGTCGGTATAAATTTTAGGGGCAAAGCTGCCCCTATTTTTAGTATAGACCAAAAGTTCCGTCTGTTCTTTTGTAGATCACACGCATTTTTGCGTCAACATCGTTAAATACGTAAAATTGTTTATCACTTGATTTTAGTTTCTCAAGTGCTTCTTCGACTTCAAGTGGTTTATAAATTTCAAGCTCCATAGGCACGATCTCCTCGACACCTTCGATCTTTTCTTCGCCTATTCTTGAGCGAAATTCTTTATCGTCAGCCTTGCCTTTAACAGTAAATTTCTTATCATGCTCTCTTCTTAAAACTTTTGATGCTTTTTCGATGGCAAGATCGATCGCAGCGTAAAGATCTTTATCTTTTTGGCGAACGACTATGGTGTCTTTATGGGCCATATTTAGAGAAAATTCTGCATTAAAGCCTTTTTTTCCTTGTTTTTCATCGGCTGCTACAACACATCTTGCTGAGATGATGTCGAGATTGTATTTGCCAAGCGTATCAAAAGCGTCTTGGATATAGTTTTTGATTGGCTCTGTTAGCTCAAATTGTTTTCCTACAATGCTTATGTTCATCGTAATCTCCTTTATAGAAAGTAAGATGATTATAACACGCTAAAACTAAAAACAAATTAAACTAAAATCTTTATAAAATTTTAAAGTTTCTGAAGAGTTCGTTTGTGAAAATTTATAGGATTTGGCGTTTTTTTATCTTTTGATGTTACAAAAACATCAAAGATCATGTTGCCAGTACTTGCGACTCCGTTTGTTCCTGGCATGATGGTCGGTGGAGTGCATATACCGATATCGCCAAAGTAAGTTATTTTTACTTTAAAGTCGAACATATCGTTAAATTCTCCATTTACTTTATCTAAGCATTTATTTGAAAAATCAGTTCTAAAAATTTCAAACATCGCATACTCTGCTGCTGCTTGAGCAACGAGCTGTGCTTGCTCTCTTAGATAAATTTCACTACTTTGTCTAGCTGATGTGCTAGCTATCGAAAGAGCAAGAGTACTGATAGAAGCTGCCACAACTAGAAAAAATATCGCCGCTATTAATGTAAATCCTTTTCTCATTAATAAACCGCCTTTGACTTGCAAATGGTTATTTCTGATTTTTCTGCTTTAAGGCAAAGCTTTAGCGCGATGACACCATTTTTTTCTGTAAAGACAAATCTTGTTACGTGTTTAGCTAGCGTTGCACTTTCGGCTTTGATATCCTTTGTAGATGTTGGGCTAAATTTTTTAAAGCTTTCATTTAGCCATGGTCTATAGTTGTAGTAAATTTTAAGGTCAAAAGAGCCATTTTGTATATCCTCGGCACTTTGCTCAGCTGGCGCTATGGCAATGGCTGTATAAGCTAGCTTATACTGTTCTGAAATTTTTTTATTTTTAAAATCACTTGAAATTTTAAGCGTATCGATTGATTGTATGCCTACTTTTGCGATATCTAAGTGCCTTTGGTCTAAATTTTCTTGATAGCCAAAGCTGCTACCAACTCTATAAAGTATGCTAGAAAATATCGCTACTAAACCACCATTTTCATTATCGGCGTTTATACACCTAGAGCCGCTATTTACATCTTCTTCATTGCTATCATTTTCGCAGGTCAAGTCCATTACGCCATTTCTAAAAGCATCATTAAATTTACTTCCAGGGCTTTTTAATCCATTTGCAACAGAGCTATTTGCAAGATCTACATATCCGCTATATATGCCTTCTTCGATGATAGGATCTCCGTTAGTATCATCTCCTTTATATTCGTTTATGCCATTAAATAGCTCATAAGCAGCTGGGATAAATTCTAAAATTTCAAAGTCACTACTTAAATTTACGCCACTATCATTTAGAGCTAGATAATCTCCATTTTTTTTCCTGGCGATAACGCTTTGTTTGATTCTGTGGCTAAGTAGCATTGAAATTTGCTCTAGAGCGATTTCGCTTTGTGTTTCTAGTTCGTTTATTACTTTGCTTTGAAAATAGTTTTGATATAAATTCATAAGCGTGTTAAAGCTCATAAGTGAGATAACGCCAAGCACGGTGATGACTATTATTAGCTCAATTAACGTAAAAGCTTTTTTTGTTTTTTTCATTTCCATTCTTTTACACTTAAAGTGCTGCTTTCACCTATGTTAAAGGCATATCCATAAAGTACGCTTTTGCTCTCTTTCGTAGTTTTCATAGTCGTATCTAGCTTTATCTGTAAAACGTCACTATCGTTTAAAGGAGTGCTAACTACAAATTTATCAGCTCCATTTGTTATGGTTGGAGTCGTTTCTGTATCTATGATAAAGTCGCGTTTAGTAGTGCTAGCAGTTGGTGAGATAGATTTTTGGGTATTGAAATTTTTGATAGATTTTACTTTAAAATTTACGCTTTTGATTGATTCTGGAAGCTTTGAATCAATAGGCCTTGTGGCACACGCAGATGAATTTTGCACTGGATATGCAAGTATCCTATGCCCTTCACCTTTTACTCCACTTTTTTCATAAAAATCTGGATTTGCCCCTTGCTCGCAGATAATAAGGGGAAAAATTATAGCCTCTTGAGTGGTTATAGATGATGGCATGGTATTTTTGCCAGCTATTAATACTTGATCGCTAAATGGTGCTTTTAATATTAATGACATATAGGTTTTAGCATTCATTAGTCCTTCTTGCATTAAGGACTGCTCGCTTAAATTTGAAGTAGTTCTTACCGCTAGTGGCAGGCTTGCACTTACTATGGCTACTACAAGCACTGACAAGATAAGCTCTATCAATGAAAAGCCACCTCTTTTTACCACTCTATTCTCCTGTTTGTCTTATCGCTTATATCTAGGTTATTATCACTATTTGATTTTACTCCTATAAAACCTCCAACTGCACTGCTTGTCTTATCCTCTATATTATTGCTCTTTAGGACTTTACCAGCCCATTCGCCATTTGGTACTAGAAAATTTAGATTGAAATTATTTGTTTCAGTTTTTTCATCAAATTCACTATAAAGAAGCCAACTAGGTGCTCTCATTTTAGCTACATCAGTAACCGCTGAAGGGTTTCTTATAAAAATTATCTGCTCGCCATTGCTTATACTACTTACATCATTTCTTAAAACAGTGCCGCTGTAAGTGTTTGTAAAGCTAAAGTCGTGATAGTTAAGTACTCCTGCGTTATGTTTTGGATTGGTAGCCCAAAATGGTGCAGCTGGAAAGTCTTGCCACAGTTTGCCATTATCTTTCATATAGATATTTTTATTGCATCCATCGCAGTAGGCACCATAATAAATTTTGGCATAAAAGCCACTATAAAGCCCTTCATAAAATGGTGCATAAACCCTACCAAAGTAAAATTTTGCTGTCGTTTCTGTTGCTGGTTTTTCATATTTTTTTACTGTATCGGTGCTATCTGACATGCCGCTAAAGCTAAAATCATTACTTGAAATAGTAAAAGGATTTTTGGCATGATTTACTTTTCTTTCAAAATTAAAATATACTTCACCTTTACCTACGCCATTTACAAAAGTATTTTTCTCTACATAAAATGTTGATTTTGTAGCACTTGGATCTATTGCTTTTCTAGTATTTGAGCCAGGAATTTCAAAAAATAAAATTTCTTCATTTGCTTTTGCTAATGTACCGGCATTGCCATCATTATCTGTAAAATTTAAAGGAACTCTATCTAGTTTTATATCAAAGTTCATATTTTTTGCATAGCAATCTTCATTATAAAGTTTTGCAGGGTCATCGTTAAACAACCTAGCAGTTACTTCAAAGTCAAGCTTTGCTTTTTGTATGCCTTCATTATCAAGGTATGTTATATCGCTATCTTTTGTTATCTTTAACTTGCTTATTTGTATATCTTTTGGCCTAAATAGATAATCTCTATTACCTTCTAGCTTTATACTACATCCGATCCTTCCTTCTTGAGCAGTATCTTGTGATGGATCGTTGCTAATTGAGTTTTTTACACAATCATCAGCTCTTGATGGTGTATGTTGATCAGTTATTGTATAGTCTTTGTCTAATACATAAAAATATGTATCGCCTATATCTGAGTAAGAAAAGCCAACAGGTCCACTCGATGTGTGACGGAAAATTTTACCCAATGCTTTATTTGGATCGTTAAAATCTACGCTTAGTTTGTTCTCACTCTCTATAATGCTAGGATCACAAGTCGCACTATATGCTGGTACAAGTTTTATCTCTCCATTTGAGCCACTTATGTTGTTTATATAGCCATTTGCTAAGCCACTATCAAGAGGTTTCATAGCCGCAAGAGCAATGTTATTATAAACTTTGCCACCTATTAAAACATTGTTATTATTGATCGTATTCTTGTCAGTATCCCATAGCCTAAAGTGACTTGGTCTTATAGTAAAATCATCTAATTTTTCACATTCAACCTTTGTAGTATTTGTCACTGGATCAAGATGAGAAATTCTAAATTTTACGCTTTTATAGGCTCTGTCAATACTAATGCCTGATAACAAAATATCAGTTACGCCATTAAATGTTATATCTTGTTCATATAAATTTGTTGGAGCACTGCAAGACTCGACCAACTCTACTTTTACATCTACTGGAGCATCTGGTACTTTTTTGTTGCCATCTGTATCATAGTTCGTGATATAGACATTAAATGGCGTAGAAACGATTTTAGTTAGAAGTCTATTTTTAAATTTAGTTTTAAAAGCTGCTGAGCCATCGTCTTGTCTATTGCTTGCGACGAAATTATTTGGACTGGCACTAACACCTAAAGTAATGTTGTAATTTTGATTGCTACATCTTCTTATATATGTGTCATAGGGCTGTAAATTTATATCAGCATTAGCAACTGTGGCTTTGTAACTATTTGGCTCAAATTTAGACTTAAGGGTAGTTTCATATATAGCATAAGCGTAGTTGCCTTGATGAATTAGCATTTCTCCACCCTTATTTGCAGCCGCACCTTGTCCTAAGTAAAAAGTTAAGTCATTTCCGCTTAATTGCTGCAAGCCTGTGTTGTCGTTATAGTGTACCTGTCCTGACATAGTAAGCAGATCACTAGGCCCTTGCGATGCTTTATCTGCGTATATGTAAGTTGAGTTTGGATTATAAATTTGGCTTGGATCTATTGTGGCTTTTAGTGCAAAGTCTTGGGCGGCTTCATTTGTATTATTTGTAACTTCAACGAAAGTTTTTAAAATAGTATTTGCTGGCACTACCGTTGGTGTATTTTCTTGCACCTTTGTAAAAGTACTATCGCTAGGTTTTTTTGCATAAATATACTCCATATAGCAAACATCTGGTTTGTATATACGAGAAGAAAAGCCAACTAGAGCTAAATTTATACGGTCAGCACTTACGACATTAGCACCGCCTGAGCTTTTAATCGTTGTAACTGTAAATTTTATATCCGCTTCTTTTTGAGCATATGACATTTTGTCCGATATATCAAATATATCTAAGTCTGTTTGAGAGTGAAATTTTTTACCTGGATTTATAAGTTGTCCAAATTTTGTCATAGTTGAGTTAAACTGATCGCCTTGCGCGTTATATCCGCTGGTGATACTCTGATAGCTGCCACCTTTTTTTATCTTAATATCTTCACCCTTTGTTTCTGGCTTGCCGCCAAATGAAAACATTGTGAGCGAAGCATCTATATTTCCTGCTTTTGGTGTGTAGATATTTTCAAATTTTACATCTATGGTTGAGCTCTTTACAGTACCAAATGGATCGCTTGACTTCATCCAGTCTGCTGCAAGCCTTTCTAGTCCATCAAATATACTAACAAGCTTTGGCTCTATATTGTTTGCTGCAGCGGTTTTATCATCAAAGTCATAAATGATGACCAAACTCCAAGCTGCAAATTGTGGTGCAATGGATTGTATCCAGTAACCATTTTGCCCTTGAACTGGTGAGAATAGTAGCGTGCCGTATGTTTTTTTTAGTTTTCTATTAGTAGAGTTGTTTACCTTATATGTGCCATCATTTGGGTCTATAAATTCATCACTAAAGGGAATCGTAGTGGATCTGATATTGCCAGCATAAAATGTCCTATCTGACTCACTAGTGCCAAGAGAATCTCTAACTATATCTGTTACATCAGCGCTTGCTACATATTGGTAGTTTATTCCAGCCTTTACATAGTAGCTATTAGACTCGTTTTGATTGTATGATTCAAGAGTCATTGATTTTGGTTTATACTCACTAAATGAACCAAACCAAAAGACATCTTTTGGATCAGCATCTATTGTGATTGCATTTTTTCCAGGAGCTTTAAAATCAATCCTGCTATATCCTTTTATGTAATTTAAAGCACTTACATATAAATTTGACCCAAGATTTTTTATTGCCCAGTTTTGATAAAGAGAGCCACCCCAATAAAGCCTGGCATAGACTACGTTTTTACCTTTTAAATTATTTTGTATAAAGGTATTTTTCTCACTAAAATCAAACGTGGAAGAGGATGAATTTTTACAATAAGGATGCTTGCTAGGATTATAAATATATGTTGTTTGACAAAGTGTGTAATTACTAGACGTAAAACTACCAGTATCTAAAAATATTCTATCGGCTGTAGATGATGTTCTTGTTACGTTAGATGGATCTGGAACAAAATTATATCCAGCGTATTGTGGAATCATAATAGTAGCACCAATGGTAGCTATATCTCCATTTACTCTGGTATTTAGATTTCCATTTATTGATCTTTGTCTTAAGCCTTTAGAGTGATCATCCCACATACCTATTAATGATCGTTTATTCCATGGAGAAAATTGCTCAACGTAAATATGATAGTGATCTTGTGCTAAGCCTGAAAAAAAGCTATTGGTATCTATCGTCCAGGTTCTATCAGATTTTCTTATGCAATGTGGGATATTTTTAGAAGAGTTGTCTTGGTACTCTTCAGCGTCTATAAAGCAAGAATAATTTGCTCCACTACAACCAATAGATGCTGCTTCTGCTGTCGTACAAGCTCTGGGTGCACAAAAACCAAACGTGACAATAAGACAGAGTAAGTATACTATCTTCACAACAAATCCTCTAAATAACAATAAAAAATCTCTCCTTAGATTTTCTAAAAGCTTTTAGCTACTATTTTTGTATAAAATTTTCTATCATTTCAGCTTGCCCGTACTGAGGATATTTGGCAATGTCTAAAACGACTTGAGATAAGGTCATATTATCCATATTGCAAACGATAGGAGCTATAAAATTTACAGTTGATTTTTCAAGCGGGAGTGCAACAACGATAATGTTATAAATTCTGAGTTGAGAGCTTTCTTTAATCTCCATAAGATCTTCATAATAGCTTGGAATATCGAATTCGTAGCTTCTTAATGCAAAAGGATTTATCATTGTAAAAGATGTCTCATCATCTTTGCTTGCTAGCTTAACAAAAAATTTATCAAGTTCAATTAACTCCATCGTCTTGATATGCTCAAAGCCTAAAATAGGGCTTTTAACGCTAAAAATCATACTAACTCCTATTTTGTAAAGTTACCGTATTTTATCATAGTTTTAAAAAATTTATACAAAAATAATAGCAAAAAATGTAGAATACGAGGATTTAAACTTTTTAAGGAAAAGCATGAAAAGATTTTCTAAATTTCTAGCAGTTGTAGCTCTTTTAGGGCTTTTTAGTGGTTGTGCTGAAAAATATACCGAGCTTTACAATCTAACTCCTGATGAGTGGTATGCTCAGGTTATCGCTGATATAAAAGATGGTGATCTTGAAGCGGCCGATAAACACTATGTCTCAATGGCAAGCGAACACGTAGCAAGCCCACTTTTGGAGCAAATTTTACTTATCCTTGCCCAAGCTCACGCAAATGACGAAGAGTATCTCATGGCAAATCACTATCTTGACGAGTACATCAAAAGATACGGCGATAACGGCCCAAAAACAGAATTTGCTCAATACCTAAAGATAAAAGCAAATTTTGACTCATTTACTCAGCCAAACCGCAACCAAAAGCTTATGGAAGATAGCGTAACAGAAATCGAGAAATTTCTTTATATGTATCCAAATACTGAATATAAGCCACTTATCGAGACTATGCTTATTAAATTTAAACTTGCACTTTATTTCCTAGATATGCAAATAGCTGATCTTTACAATAGGACTGGTCGTGATGTTTCGGCCAAAATTTACGAGCAAAAGCTAGAAGAGTCGCCGTTTAGAAACTCAGATCTTATCAAACCTGATGTAGCATGGTATAGAAAACTGTTTGAATAGGAGAAATTTTGCAAATAAACGAAAATAAAGGCTTCCCAACTGAGATCCCTATCATAGTTGAGGACGAGCTATTTTTATATCCATTTATGATAACGCCGCTTTTTTTAAGCGACGAAGAAAATTTAAAAGCGCTTGAGCTTGCCATACAAGGAGAGACACCGATCCTTGTCGTGCCTACAAAACCCCAGCAAGACGGCGCTAGAGACTTTGACGGCATCTATGACGCAGGCGTGATCGGCACGATAATGCGCCGTGTGCCGCTACCTGACGGACGTGTAAAAGTATTATTTCAGGGCATCGACAAAGGTAAAATTTTAAAACAATCAGGCATAAACCCACTCCGTGGCATTGTCGATATGCTCCATGTCAAGCGCCCATCACAGGTCAAAACTGACGCGCTAATCGTAGTTTTAAGAGAAAAAGTAAGAGAGCTTTCGCAGTTTAGCCACTTTTTCCCGCCTGATCTTTTAAAAACGATCGAAGAGAGCGCTGAAGCGATCAGAGTTTGCGACCTAGTTTCAAGCGCGCTTCGTCTAAAAAAACAGATTGCTTATAGCTTTTTTGTTGAAGAAAATTTAGAGCAGCGCCTACTAAAGCTCATCGACTACGTCATTGAAGAGATCGAGGCAAACAAGCTCCAAAAAGAGATCAAAAACAAGGTTCATTCAAAGATCGACAAGACGAACAAAGAGTACTTTCTAAAAGAGCAGCTAAAGCAAATTCAAGCTGAGCTTGGAGCGGATACGAGCCGAGAAGAGGAGCTTGAGGAGTACCGCAAAAAGCTTGATGCGAAGAAGAAATTTATGGCTGAGGACGCCTATAAAGAGATCAAAAAACAAATAGATAAGCTCTCTCGCATGCATCCAGACTCAGCAGACGCGAACACCTTGCAAAGCTACCTTGACTGGGTACTTGAAATTCCATTTGAAAACATAGCTAAGAAAAAGTCATCTATCGCCGAGGTGAGCAAGCACCTAAATGCCGACCACTACAGCTTAGAAAAGCCAAAAGAGCGCATAGAGGAGTATTTTGCCTTGCGTGAGCTTTTAGAGCTTAGGGGTGTTGGAGAAAAGGTAAATAACGGCGCCATTTTATGCTTTGCAGGCCCTCCAGGCGTAGGCAAAACAAGCCTTGCAAACTCGATCGCAAAGGCGTTAAAGCGCGAACTAGTTAGGATCGCACTTGGCGGACTTGAGGACGTAAACGAGCTAAGAGGTCATCGCCGCACCTATATAGGCGCTATGCCAGGCCGCATCGTGCAAGGGCTCATAGAAGCCAAGCAGATGAACCCAGTGGTTGTTTTAGACGAGATCGACAAGGTTGGCAGAAGCTACAGAGGCGATCCGACTGCGGTTTTACTTGAAATTTTAGATCCCGAGCAAAATAATAAATTTAGAGACTACTACTTAAATTTTAACATCGATCTTAGCAAGATCATCTTCATCGCCACAGCAAATGACGTGAGCATGATCCCGGCCGCACTTCGCGACAGGATGGAGTTTATCGAGCTTAGCTCATACACCCCACAAGAGAAATTTGAGATCGCTAAAAAATATCTCTTGCCTCAGGAGCTTAAAAAGCACGGGCTAAAACCAAGTGATGTGAACATCAGCAAAGAGGCACTTGAGCTAATCATCAGCGACTACACAAGAGAGAGTGGTGTGCGAAATTTACGCCGCAGGATCGCTGATATACTAAGAAAAGTCGCCAAAAATATCCTCACCAAAAAGAACGAAGGCAAGATCAGCGTCACGGCTAAAAATTTAAAAGAATTTTTAGAGAAAAAGGTCTATGAGATCGAGCCGGCAGATAAAAAAGATCAGATAGGTCTAGTAAATGGCCTTGCGTGGACTAGTGTTGGTGGTGACGTACTAAGGATCGAGGCTATCAGGATCCAAGGTAAAGGCAATATGCAGATCACCGGCCAGCTAGGTGACGTGATGAAAGAGAGCGCTCACATCGCATTTAGCGTCGTTAAAGTGCTAATAGACAACAAGAAACTAAAAGTGCCTATGACAATCGTGCCAAAATTAGATGACGATAAGCGTAAGCTCGAAGCTAGCGATGTTTATAGACGCTATGATCTTCACTTACACGTACCAGAGGGCGCTGTACCAAAAGACGGCCCAAGTGCTGGCATCACGATGGCAACTGCGATCGCATCGATACTAACTGATACAAAGGTAAGACACGACATTGCAATGACTGGTGAGATCACATTAACTGGTAGAGTGCTACCGATCGGTGGTCTAAAAGAGAAGCTCATCGCCGCACACAAAGCTGGCATCAAAACAGCTCTAATACCTCGCAAAAACTATGATCGCGACCTTATCGACATCCCAGCTGAAGTAAAGGCTGATATGAAGATCATCGCAGTAGATACGATCGATGATGTGCTAAAAAATGCTCTTGTAGCTAAAAAATAATCCAAAACCTAGCCCCATTTGGCCTCACTTTGGGCTAGGAAATTTTCATAAATTACTACGAAGTAAAAATTTAGGCTAGCTTGTTTACTCTATTTAGAGCCGTGATATGCTCGTTTGTAAATTTTAAAATTTACCGGACTTTTATTTTGCTGTAAATTTTTAGCTATTTATGCTTTGCTTCATGCTCTAAAAGCCAGATTTTAGTTGGCAAGCCATCTCCACCCGAGTATCCGCCAAGCCCACTGCTAGCTAGCACTCTGTGACAAGGAACGATGATAGGCACTGGATTTTTAGCATTGGCTGATCCTGCTGCTCGGTAGGCATTTTTGTGGCCTGCAGCAAGTGCAAGAGCTGCGTATGTAGTCGTTTCTCCGTATGGTATTTTTTGTAAGGCCTCGTAAATTTTTGCTCTAAAATTAGTTGTTTTTATATCAAGCTTCACACTAAATTTTTTAAGCTCACCATTAAAATAAGCCTCTAACTCATCCAAACAAAGCTTTAAATTTTCATCTTTTACTGCAATTTTTTCAAATTTATCTACAAAATTTATCTCACAAATTCCATTTTCGCTAGCGATGATCTCCAAAATTCCGATAGGCGATTTTAGGTAAGCTTTTGACACATTTGCTCCTTGAAATTTGAAATTTTGGGCAAATTTTACTTTAGTTTGTTTTGCTTTTTGATAAAATGCAAGCAAAACTAGCGATTTTAGACTAAAAATAACGAGCAAAAACCACAAAGGAATTTCATGAGCTTTTTTACCGACTACGAAAAACACGTGAGCGAGCGAGAAAAAGAGGGCGTGCCACCGCTTGCGCTAAATGCCAAGCAAACAAGTGAAGTTTGCGAGCTAATAAAGTTTGCTAGCAAGTCTAGTGGTGACGAAAAGACGCAAAGCGAGCTAAAATTTCTTATAAGTTTGCTTGAAACTCGTATCAATCCCGGCGTTGATGACGCAGCGAAGATAAAGGCAAACTTTCTTGGCGAAGTGATAGATGGGCTTGCTGTTAGCGGTCTTGACGCTATGCGTGCTATTAAAATTTTAGGCAAGATGCTTGGCGGATACAATGTAGAAATTTTGGTGCGAGCTCTAAAAAATAGCGATGAAAATATCGCGCATGCTGCGGCAAATGAGCTAAAAAATATCATCCTAGTGCATGAATATTTTGACGAGATCGCAAAGCTAAGTAGCAACAATAAATTTGCAAAAGAGGTGCTTGCTTCTTGGGCAAATGCTGAGTGGTTTACGCATAAAAAGCCAATCGAAACCTGTACAAACGCAGTCGTTTTTAAAGTACCTGGTGAGACAAATACTGACGACCTAAGTCCAGCGAGTGAGGCCTATACAAGGGCCGACATACCACTTCACGCAAAAGCAATGCTTGTTAAAAAGATGCCTGAGGGTCTAGAAATTTTAAAAGAACTTAAAACTCGTGGTAAAAAAGTGGCGTATGTTGGCGATGTGGTTGGCACTGGCAGCAGTAGAAAAAGCGGTATAAACTCGATCCAGTGGCACCTTGGCGATGAGATCGAGGGCGTGCCAAACAAAAAAACTGGCGGTATCGTGATAGGCACGACCATAGCTCCGATATTTTTTAACACCGCGGAAGACAGCGGCGCACTGCCGATAGTTGCAAACGTAAATGAGCTTGAGATGGGCGATGAGATAGAAATTTATCCATTTAAAGGCGAAATTTATAAGCTTATTGGCACTGAGAAAAAGCTCGTGGCAAATTTTAAACTAAACCCAAACACTCTAAGCGACGAGATAAGAGCGGGGGGCAGGATACCACTTATGATAGGGCGCCAAGTGACCAAAAAGGCCAGAGAGGCTCTAGGGCTTGGCGAGGAGCAAATTTTTATAAAGCCAGATCAGCCAAAAGAGCAGGGCGGTGGCTATACGCTGGCTCAAAAGATGGTTGGCAAGGCTTGTGGTGTAGCTGGCGTTAGAGCTGGGGCATACGTGGAGCCTGAAATTTTGACCGTTGGCTCGCAAGACACCACTGGGCCGATGACTAGAGATGAGATCAAAGAGCTTGCTAGCCTTAGTTTCGGGGCGGATTTTGTTTTGCAAAGCTTTTGCCACACGGCCGCTTATCCAAAGCCAAGTGATCTTGTGATGCATGAGAGCTTGCCAAAATTTATAAATTTACGTGGCGGTGTGAGTCTAAAACCAGGCGATGGCGTCATCCACTCTTGGCTAAACCGCATGGTACTGCCTGACAGCGTGGGCACTGGTGGCGATAGTCATACGAGATTTCCTATTGGTATCAGCTTTCCGGCGGGCAGCGGCCTAGTGGCGTTTGCAGCGGTACTTGGAATGATGCCACTAAATATGCCAGAGTCGGTTTTGATCAAATTTAAAGGCGAGCTAAAAGAGGGCGTGACGCTTAGGGATCTTGTAAATGCGATACCTTATTTTGCTATCAAAAAAGGGCTTTTAAGCGTTGAAAAGAAAAATAAAAAGAACATTTTTGCGGGCAAAATTTTAGAGATCGAGGGGTTAGAGGGCCTAAAAGTGGAACAGGCGTTTGAGCTAAGTGACGCTTCGGCTGAACGCTCGGCTGCGGCTTGCGTGGTAAATTTAAGCGTTGATAGCGTTGTGGAGTACGTTCGCTCAAACGTTGCGCTAATTGACGCGATGATAAAAGCTGGTTACGAGAGCCGTGAGACCCTGCTTAGACGAAAAGAAAAAATGCAAAAATGGCTTGAAAATCCAACTCTTTTAAGAGCCGATAAAGATGCAAAATACGCTGAAATTTTAGAGATCGATTTGTCGCAGATAGATGAGCCGATTTTGGCGTGTCCAAATGACCCAGACGATGTGGCAACGCTAAGTGAAATTTTAGTTGATAACAAAAGAGTGCATAAAATAGATGAAGTTTTTGTGGGAAGCTGTATGACAAATATCGGCCATTACAGAGCACTAGCTAGAATTTTGGAGCACGAGAGCAAGCTTACAACTAGGCTTTGGATCGCACCACCGACAAAGATGGATAAAAGCACGCTTGAAAATGAAGGCGTTTATGAGATATTTAAGAGGCTGGAGGCTAGGACAGAGGTGCCAGGCTGCTCGCTTTGTATGGGCAATCAAGCAAGAGTTAATGACAATGCCGTTGTCTTTTCTACATCAACCAGAAATTTTGATAACAGAATGGGCATGGGCGCGAAGGTCTATCTAGGAAGTGCCGAGCTAGCCGCCGTTTGTGCACTACTTGGGCGTTTACCAAGTGTAGATGAATATAAAAAGATAGTAAAAGATAGTCTTGGCTTAAATAAAGATGAAATTTATAAATATCTAAAATTTAATGAAATAAGCGAGTTTAGTATATAAATTTGTTACAATATCGCGAAATTTTAAGGAGCTTTGATGAAAAAAGTAGTTTTTTTTCTCTTTTTTAGCGTTTGTTTTTTGATAAATTTACACGCTTTAGAGTGCAGTGATCTTGCCAAAAAAGAGAACTTTAAAACTACTCCAAACGATCTTGCTTACACGAATGAGGGGCTATTTTACTGTGATGGCTCACTTTTAAACTTAAAAGAGGTAAAAGAGCTTTTTGATGCGAGTGTGGCTGTGAGAAGTGAGTCTCAAAGCTGCGTTGGCGATAGAGTTTATAAAGAAAATTTAAACAAGCTCAGATGGCTTTTGCTAAAAGCATCATTTGCGCCTGAGCTTTACCAAAAAGAGCTTGCAGAGCCAAAGGTTGCTGAGAGAGAAAAAGACGCCAGAATGGAGTATCTTAGGTACTGGGCAAACGAGAGTTTGTTTAATTTTTTAAAATATAAAAAATTTTTAGAAGCCTATAAAAATGTCCAAACTCCGCTTGTAAAATTTTATGAAAGCCTTGGGCTTGATACGCCAAGTGCTGTGTATTACGCGACTAGCGTGGTAAATGAGTTTTTGACTTTTGGTGTCGGTAAAAGTGTAAATAAAGCTAAAATTTTAACACCTGAGCAAAATATAATGGCTCAAAGGATAAATTCCGATGAGCTAGCAAATTTGCTTTACTCAAAAAATTTCAGTACCGCTGAGCTTACAAATTTACTTAATATCGCGCTTTTAAACGAAAAAAGTAGTGATATGATAAAAGAGATCATAAGGCGTGGGGCCGATGTGAATTTAGGCGATGAGACACCGCTATTTTTTGCTTTAAAAAATATAGAAAATGTAAAAATTTTACTTGCAAATAAAGCCGATGTAAATCACAAAAATTTCTTTGGAAAAAGTGTACTTTTTTATGCTGTGCAGTTTAGCGATAAGCCACTTTGTGAGCTTTTGCTAAAAAATGGTGCCAATGCAAATGAGAGTTACATAGACGAAAATGCCAAGATGAATATGATAAATTTGGGTATGACGCAAGTTGAAGATACATGCGGTCTAGAGCATACAAACAGAAGCGTTTTTATGCATGCAGCAGCTCATGCAACGCCAGAAATTTTAAAACTTTTGATAGATAATGGCGCTGATATCAACGTTACTGATGATGCTGGATTTAACGCGCTTGACTATGCCATGAAAGAACAAAACGAAAAGACGATCAAATTTTTAGAAAATTTGGGCTTAAAGCCAAATTTCAATTAGGAAAAATCATGAAAAAGACAGCTTTTGTAACCGGTGCAACATCTGGATTTGGCGAGGCGATCGCCAGAAGACTCTCAAAAGAGGGCTACAAGATAGTCGCTCTTGCAAGGCGAGAAGATAGGCTAAAGAAGCTTGCAGCAGAGCTTGGCGATACGCATATTATCGTAGCTGACATACGCGACAAAGAGGCTGTTTTTAAGGCGGTAGAGAGCTTACCTGATAAATTTAAGGATATCGAAGTGCTTGTAAATAACGCTGGTATGGCTCTTGGACTTGAAAAGACGATAGATGCGAAGGTGGAGGACTTTGAGGCGATGATAGACACCAACGTCAAGGGTCTTATCTACTCAACAAAGGCGGTTTTGCCGCTACTTTACAAACAGGAAAAGGGCTATATATTTAACCTAGGCTCGACAGCTGGCTCATGGCCATATCCTGGAAGTAACGTTTATGGTGCCACAAAGGCCTTTGTAAAGCAGTTTAGTCTAAATTTAAGAAACGATCTAGTTGGCACAAATATCAGGGTGACAAACATCGAACCAGGGCTTTGCAAGACTGAATTTAGTGAGGTTAGATTTAGGGGAGATAAGGCAAAGGCGGATAGCCTTTATGAAAATACAAATTTCATCACATCTGAGGATATCGCGACTATTTTGGTAAATTGTCTAAATATGCCCGGAAGTGTTAATATAAATAGAGTCGAAGTCATGGCAAATACGCAGACTTGGGCTGGGCTTGCGATAGAAAAATTTTAAGGAGTTCTTGTGAGACAAATTTTATTATTACTTTTTTTAGCATTGCGCTTTTTGGAGTTGATCCAGAAGTGGCAAAGAGAAACGCTGAAATTTATGGTGTATTCACGCTTATACCGCCAGTTGTGGCAATAGCACTTGCCTTTATCACAAAAGACGTCATCTTGTCGCTATTTATAGGTGTTTTTAGCGGAACGTTTCTCATAAATATCATCAATGAAAACTTCTTTATGGGTATCGTAAAAGGCTTTACAGGTATCGTTTCAAGGGTCGTTGAATCAATGGCTGATAAGACTGATTCAGGAATTTTACTTCAAGTGCTTTGTATCGGTGGTGTGGTCGCACTCATTACAAAAATGGGTGGTACAAAGGCAGTTGCTCTTTGGCTTAGTAAAAAGGCAAAAAGCGGCATTTCAGCTCAAATTTCAACATGGCTCATGGGAATTTTTGTATTTTTTGATGACTATGCAAATGCTCTAATAGTAGGTCCAATCATGAGACCAATAAGCGATAAATTTAAAATAAGCCGCGAAAAGCTAGCTTTTATCATAGATGCTACTGCGGCACCGATCGCTGGTATTGCTATCATCTCGACATGGGTTGGCCTTGAGGTTTCACTCATCGAAAAGGGCTATGAGCTAGTTGGAGAGACTGGCATTAATGCTTATTCTATATTTATCGAGACAATTCCATATAGATTTTACAACCTCTTCATCTTATTTTTTATAGTCTGTACAGCCTTGATGCAACGTGAATACGGACCAATGCTATTAGCTGAAAGACGCGCTAGAAGAGGCGAGCTTCACTCGGGCAAAACTCAAATCCAAGATCTTGAAGATAAAACACTTGAGCCAAAAGAGGGTGTAAAACTAAGTGCTGCAAATGCTGTTGTGCCACTTCTTGTGTTGGTTATTGGCGCATTTACTAGTTTTTACTTTAGTGGTCTTGCTGCACTTGAGGGCGATACTCTTAAAAATGCACTTGCTAATCCGCTTTCATTTTCTACATTTAAAGATACTTTTGGCGCAGCAGACTCAGCTACATCGCTATTTCAAGCAGCGTTACTTGCTAGTATCGTAGCTATTACAATGGGCGTTTGGCGTAAAATTTTTGACGTAAAAGAGGCTATTAGCACATGGGTAAAGGGCTGGAAGACTATGATTATCACGGTTGTCATTTTGCTTCTTGCGTGGAGCCTTAGTGCTGTTATCAAAGAACTTGGCACATCAAGATATTTGGTTGATCTATTAAGCTCTTCTACACCTAAATTTATCCTGCCAGTTGCTGTTTTTATTCTTGGTTCGTTTATTAGCTTCTCAACTGGAACAAGCTATGGCACAATGGGTATTTTAATGCCTCTAGCTATCCCACTAGCTTATGCTGTCGGCAAAAACTACGGCCTAGAGGGCGATGCGATGCATGCATATATGATCGTAAATATTTCAGGCGTGCTTACAGGCGCAATCTTTGGCGATCACTGCTCACCGATATCGGATACTACGATACTTTCATCAATGGGCGCAGGATGTAATCATATCGATCACGTATCGACTCAAATGGTCTATGCGCTTAGCGTTTGTGCAGTTTGTGTGCTAGTTGGTTACTTGCCGGTTGCACTTGGTCTTAGCGTTTGGATCGCACTTCCTTGCGGATTTTTAGCGATTTGGGCACTAGTTAGATTTGTTGGAAAGAAAGTAGAAGCATAAATTTGGATTGCAATTATCTAAAAGAGTGTGGCTCTTGCACTCTTTTTACTCCTTATGATGAGCAAATTTTATTTAAAACTGATCTTATAAAACAAAATTTTTCAGAGTTTTATGATGGTGAGTTTGATGTTTTTAGCTCAAAACCAAAACACTACCGTACAAGAGCTGAGTTTGGTATCTGGCACGAAGGCAGCAAGCTTTGCTATACTATGCATGCAAGCGAAAAGGGCAAAAAGGTCTTTATAGATGATTGTCCAAAGGTCTGCGAGCAAATTTCAGATCTCATGCCAAGCTTGCTTTATGGCTTACAAGAGAACGAAATACTGCGCGCAAAGCTTTTTGGAGTGGAATTTATCTCTTGTAAAAGTGGTATTTTGGTTACACTTCTTTACCATAAAAGGCTTGATAACGAGTTTGAGGCGGCTATGAAAATTTTAGCTAACAAGCTTAATGTCACCATACTTGCTAGATCTCGTGGGCAAAAGCTGCTAAGTTGTGAGCTAAATTTGATTGATGAGCTAGACGTTGGTGGTGAAATTTATAAATTTAGCCTAAGTGAGAATGCCTTTATCCAGCCAAATAGAGCCGTAAATGAAAAGATGATAGCTTGGGCAAAAGAGTGTGTGCAAGGCGGTGCTGACCTTCTTGAGCTCTACTGCGGACATGGAAATTTTACTATTCCGCTTTCATTTAAATTTAAAAACGTTCTTGCCACTGAAATTTCAAAAAGCTCGATCGCAAATGCCTTTAAAAACTGTGAGCTAAACAAGGCTAAAAATATCAAATTTTTACGAATGGATGCTGACGAGCTTATGAGCGCATTTGCTGGCGTTAGGGAATTTAATAGACTAAAGGATATAAATTTAAGCAACTTTAACTTCTCTCATATTCTTGTCGATCCGCCTCGCGCAGGATTAAGCGAAAGTGTCATAAATTTCATCAAAAATTTCAAAAATATCATCTATATCTCGTGCAATCCAGAGACTCTAAAAGAAAATTTAAAAGAGCTTTGTAAAAGCCATGAAGTGATAAAATTTGCCATTTTTGATCAGTTTGCAAATACTCATCACATCGAGTGTGGCGTGCTACTAAGGGCAAAAGAATAATTTAAAAAAGGAAAAATAAAAAAATGGTTTCACTAAATAAAATCATCCAAGCAAAGATCACGATCGGTCATTTCGTAAATAAAACTCCATTTGCTTTGAGTGCGAAACTTAGTAAAAATTTGGGAGCAAGCATCTATCTAAAAGAAGAAAATTTACAACGAACTGGAGCTTATAAGATAAGAGGTGCTTACAATAAAATAGCTAGCCTAAGCGATGAAGAGAGAAAGCGTGGCGTAGTAGCCGCAAGTGCTGGCAATCACGCTCAAGGCGTAGCGATAAGTGCGAAAGAATTTGGCGTACACGCTTGTATCATCATGCCAGAATCAACCCCACTTCTAAAGGTTGCTGGTACGAAAGACCTTGGTGCAGAAGTTATTTTAAAGGGTGATAATTTTGACGAGGCGTATGCTTTTGCGGTTAATTACGCCAAAGATAAGGGTATGACTTTTGTTCATCCATTTAACGACGAGTACGTCATGGCGGGGCAGGGCACTGTTGGGCTTGAGATGCTTGATGAGATAAGTGACCTTGATATAGTCATCGTTCCAGTTGGCGGCGGCGGATTAGCTAGTGGTGTGGCAAGCTGTATAAAACAAGTTAATCCAAAGACAAAAGTAATCTGTGTCGGTGCAAAAGGCGCTCCAGCGATGTTTAATAGCTACGGCGCTAAAAAGAGTATAAACTCAAAATCAGTCCGCACCATAGCAGATGGCATCGCTGTGCGTGATGCGAGCGAGATCACACTGGCAAATATTATTGAGTGTGTTGATGAGTTTGTGCAAGTTGATGATGAGGAGATCGCAACTGCGATTTTGTTTTTGCTAGAGACTCAAAAGATCGTTGTAGAAGGAGCTGGCGCAGCTGGCGTGGCAGCACTTATGCATGATAAGATCAAATTTAAAAAAGGCGCAAAGATAGGCGTGGTGCTAAGTGGTGGAAATATCGATGTTCAGGTACTTTCTATTATTATCGAAAAGGGTCTTATCAAGTCTCACCGCAAGATGACCTTGCAAATCACACTTGTGGATAAGCCAGGAGCGCTCATGAGCCTAACAGATAGTCTCAAATCAGCAAACGCAAACATCGTCAAGATCGACTACGATCGCTTCTCGACAAGGCTTGATTATGGCGATGCAAGCATTACGATCACGCTTGAAACAAAGGGTCTTGAGCATCAAGAAAAGATCAAAGAAGTTCTTACTAAAAATGGATTTTCTTTCACTCAACTATTTTAATTTAATGGCTCGCTACTATTTAAAGTAGCGAGCATAACTTCTATTAAAACAAAATTTCAAATTTCGCATTTACGCTGTTTGACTTCACGTCTTTAGCAAAAGCACCTGTGTAAGATAGGCCTAAATTTATATTTTTATAAACATTCGCCTTTACACCAAGGCTAGCTGTGCCAAGATCGCGTACCTCTTTTCCTTCAAGTTCTAAGTATCCAGCATTTGCGATATTTACGCCGATATTTGGTCTTGTATCGCCAACTAGTCTATTGTAGGCTAGATCAGCTTCAAATTTCATCTTTGTACTACTAAGACTAAATGGTACGCTAGGGTTTAGACCTATGCTAAATACACCTAAATTCCTAGTTTTTTCATCAACGTCCATTCTGAAAATTCCTACATTTTGGCTAGTACTATCAGTTTTCATGCGTAGATAGCTTGCGCCCACATAAGGATTTAGTGAGAAATTCGCACTGTTAAAGCTAGTTAGTGCCAAATTTGCGTAAGCAGTAAGTGCTTTTTCCTTGCTTTTTACATGCTCATCTGAGTAGAAACTAACGATCGTAGCACCATTTTGCGTTTTTCGTTTAGAATTTGTATATATGAGACCAAGGTCTAGTTTTGTGCTAGCGATCTGGCTTTTTCCGTAGATGCCTATACTTGTGCCTTTTGTTTTATAAGCATCATCGCCATCTTCTTTTACTTTTTCACTGCTAGCACCAAGCACGCCACCAAGTGTGAAAACATCATTTATGCTACCGTCAAATCCAAAAAGCTGAGTGAGTGAGTTTGCTTTTACATCATCAAATTTCATAGCATTAGCCATGGTATTTGACCAAAAATTCATACCACTCGCATCGATTGCTTTTGCACTGAATGGATCAAATTCATGGTTGATAATTGCATTTTTGAGTAAGATGTTTTCTAGTAAAAATGCATTATGTTGAGCTAAATTTGCATTATTTGCAAATGTTTTTAGCGTATCACTTGCTTCTTTTGGTGTAGCGTAGATGAAGTGTCTATATAGATCACTCGTGATGACTGCTGGTCTACTTCTAAACGGCGAAGCAAGGAGTGCTGGTCTGCTAGCTGTACTCTCTATGAGTTGCGCTACTCTTTTTTGGTTATCGCTAGCTGCAATACTTGTTATCGTGTTTTTTGATTTTTTAAGTGTTAATTCTAGCTTGTTGTCACTATAATTTCTACTAAGATCAAAAAATGCATATTTTCTTAAGATGGTGTCATTATAGCCACTAAAATTTCCAGTTACGGTGTAAGTTTTTGCTTTTGAGCTATCATCATATAGTCTTTTCATGATATCTACATCTGGCTTGCTTATATCTATGATAGAGTTCTTTTCAAATTTTAGATTTAAATTTGCTGCATTATTTGAGATGATATAACTACCGCCTGTTTTTATAGTAGCTTTTACTGCGTCATTTGTACTTTTTCTAGTTACGTCTTTAAAAGATAGCTTTTGAGAAAATTTATTTCTATCAATCTCTCTAACACTCATCTCTTTAACAATCTCAAGTGCACCACCATTTTCGACTACTACTTCGCTTGATTTTAGTGATTGATTTAGTGCTGTGATCTTGCCACTTTTTATTATGGTTTTGCCAGTGTATGAGTTGGTGCCTGCTAGTTTTAGAGTGCCTAGACCTCTCTTAATAAGAGTTCCTTCGTAGCCTTCGCTAGCTCTTTGCTCTCTTGCTTTTTCTCTAGCGTTGCCTATATCAAGTTCAGCCCTTTGCTCGGCTGTTAAATTTGACATTTGTTCAAGCTCGGCTTTGCGATTAGCCCAAATTTGTGCCTCTGCTTCATCCTCAGTCTTTCTGTATTTTATGGCTACATCACTGATATTATTTGAGTAAAGATCGTCTGTGTCTAGACTTACATCAAATACGCCTAGTAGCTGTCCTGGTCCAAACATAGCCTTTGACATATCAAGTGCTCCCCAGCCCCAGCGCTCATCAGGTACGCCAAGTGGCGCAGTAAAGCCAGAAATTCTTCTTGTATCGGCTGGCTTTTTAAACTCATCTCTAACTTGTCTTGCGGTAGTTAGTAAAACATCTCTTGCTTGAGAGTTGCTCATATATGGATATCTTTGCATGACAAGACCAAGTGCGCCAGTGACGTGTGGAGCTGCCATTGATGTACCATCCCAGCTATCATAACCAGCGTTTCCATTTTTAGGATCAACTGTGCTTGATTTTATACTTTTACCAGGTGCTGCGATACTCCACCATTTTGAGTGTCCTGCGGTATTAAAATGTTGTGCATCGCCATCTGTCATTCCAGTAACGTTTATCCAGTATTTTTCAGCATCTGGACGAAAATATGGAAGCATTGCTCTTGTGTATGACTCTTTCATGCCATTTCTATTTCCGGCAGTGAAGACTTGAATGATGCCGTATTTTTTGGCGACTTCATAAGCAGCATCTAAGAAATTTTTACCATTTGTGACAAATGGATAGTAGCTTTTATAGGCTGCGTCAAGATCTTTTATATCTAAGCTATTGCCACCATCAAATCCAATTGCTCCCTCATAAGCTTTATAAAATTTTCGGTTTGAACCCCAACTATTATTTATAGCTCTTGCACCAGCTTTAGCTAGTCCCTCATAAGATGCTAAAAAGAAGTTGTAGTCTTGGTTTGGTCCATATGTCATACCATCGGTTCCGCCAGTATTTCCTACTATAAGTTTTGAGTCAAATGCTACACCATGCATCCCTTTACCATCTCTTGAGCCAGCAATTGTGCCAGCTACGTGCGTGCCGTGCGAGTCGTTTACACCAGCGATCCAGTTGCCATCAGCTTCAAATTTATCACCTTTTTTAAAGTCGCCAAAGTCAGCTCTATTTTTATCAGTGCTTCCCTTTTTTAAAAAAGGAGAGTTGCCGTGCTCAGTATCTGGATATTTTTGTCCGTCTTTGTAGTAGCTACCAGAAATTTTTAGTGCGCTTATCCTACCGTCACTAAGTTCAGGGTGGCTAAGTAATGCGCCAGAGTCCATAACGCCAAGCGTCACACCTTTGCCTGTCACTCCAAGAGCATACGCAATAGCTGCATTGATACGCTTTAGTCCCCAGTATGCTTCATATTCAGCGCTCTGCCAGCTACTTATGTCGCCAAATTTACCACTTTCTTGATCGTTGGCTTTTAGCGAATTTGTAAACAAAAGAGCACAACAAGCTGCACTTATAAAAATACATTTTTTATTTAAAATGGATCTTTTCACATCTCATCCTTTTGCATAAAATTTAAATGGATTGTAATATCCTTAAAATAAATTATTAATTAAAATATTAAAATTTATGATAAAAATTTACTTTAATAATCCCTTTTTTACGCTATTTTTACTATAAGATATGAAAAAATAATTAAAATGGTATCACATAAATATTATTAATTACGATTTTATTTTAAAACAATTATTTAAATATAATTTTTAATAAAAGTAGAATTTCATCTCTGCTTTACAAATTTAAGCTAAAATAGCAAGCTTTAAAGGAGAAAAAATGAGCGAATATGCAAATTTGATATTAGCTATCTTATTAGCTGTTTTGGCATTTGCATTTTATAGGTCAAATAAGGCGTTAAAAAAGGCAAAAGATGATAGCGAAAATCTCTCAGTCAGCACTGAAATTTCGCAGCTAAAAAGTATTGGCGAGCTATCTGTTTTTCAAGTTTATAGCAAAGAGATCGTCACAAAGACAGATCATGCGTTTGGAAATTTTGGCAAAGAGTATCTAAGATGGCTTATAAGCGAGAAGAAGCTTTCGATGATATTTGAGTTTGAGATAAATTTCATCTACGATCTAACTAGCCCAAAGCTCGAGATCACGCAGATCGCAAACTCTAGCTATAAGATAAAAATGCCTCCTTGCAAGTATAAATTCTCAATCGCCGATATGAAATTTTACGATGAGAAAAACGGCAAATTTATACCATTTTTACTGCCTGACTCGCTAAATGGCTTTTTTGGTAGCACTTTTACAGAAGAAGATAAAAATAGACTAATTGAAGAGGCAAGAAACGAAGTCAAAAAGATGAGCGTTCGCCTTATCTCACAGCTTCAAAGTAAAATTCATAAATCAGCTTGCGATACGCTTGAAGCGATAGCTAAGAGCTTTGGCGCAAACAAAGTTGAGTTTATTTTTGACGATAATGATGAGCAGATCAGCTCGCAACTAAATTTAGAAAATATTGCATAAAATTTTAAAAAGGAGAAAAAATGAGCGTAAATTCACAAGAAGTCACGCAGACACCAGGCAACAACACAGTCTTTCAAACATGGGTTTTAACAGCTGATAAAAAGGCTTGTAAAGATGGGTTTGCCGAGCTTTGCGCCTTGGTTGTAAATTTAAATAAAACTGCCAAGATTAGATTTGGCGCAAATGAAAATGTAAACTGCGTCCTTGGCGTGGGTCATGATGCTTGGAAAAAGCTTGAAATTTCAAAAGAATTGCCAAAAGAGCTTATGAATTTTAAAGCGATAAAAGGCGATAAACACGAAGCTGTTAGCACAAAGGGCGATATTCATATCCACATCCGCGCTTTAAATGCGCCTGATTGCTTCGATATGGCTCAAGCGATAAAGGCCGTACTTTTTAAATTTGCAGAGCTTACAGACGAGACGCAAGGCTTTAAGTATCATGACGGTAGGGCGATAATTGGCTTTGTTGATGGCACTGAAAATCCTGAGGGCGAGGAGAGAGATTTCTTTGCTAAAGTTGGCGATGAGGACGCTAAATTTAAAGGTGGCAGCTACGTTTTTGTACAAAAATATTTCCATAATATGAAAGAGTGGAACGCTACAAGCGTAAGTGAGCAAGAAAAGGTAATAGGCCGTTCAAAAGAGCTTGACATCGAGATGAGCGAGGATGTAAAACCTACAAATTCGCACTCAGCTGCTGCAAACGTAGGAGATGATAAAAAGGTCGTGCGTGGCAATATGCCTTTTACTGAAGGTAGTAAAACTGGCACCTACTTCATCGCTTATGCGAGCACATTTTCAACGGTTGAGCTTATGCTTAAAAAGATGTTTATCGGCGAGCCAAAGGGCAACTCAGATAGACTGCTTGACTTTAGTACGCCAGTAACTGGTGCCTTATATTTTGTGCCAACAGTTGATATGTTAAGCGATTATGAGGGCTAAATTTAAATGGGTGAGGCAACTTGCCCTTTTAAATTTTAAATAAAAATGCCAGAGTGGTTTATCTACGCGGCTCTTTCAGCTGTTTTTGCTGCACTTACAGCGATCTTTGCAAAGCTTGGCGTAAAGGATATTGACAGCGATTTTGCGACATTTATAAGAACGATCGTTGTCATTTTGATGCTTGTTTTGCTTTTAAGCGTGGCTAAAAAATGGCAACCACTAAGCTCACTAAGCCCCAAAAACTGGCTCTTTCTCATACTAAGTGGCATGGCAACTGGGCTCTCGTGGCTCATGTATTTTAAAGCTATGCAGGCAGGCAAGGTTTATCAAGTGGCTTTGATTGATAAATTTAGCGTTGTGCTGGCTATCATTTTGGCTGTCATCTTTCTTGGCGAGAGGTTAAATTTAAAAGAAATTTTAGCCGTCTGTCTTATCGTGTCTGGCGTATTTTTACTCATTTTTAAATAAAATTTTCTGCATTATTCTTAAAATATATTTTTAATTTTAATTTGTAATTAATCAAAAAGCTCCTAAAATTTGAACGATTTCATTTTGAAGGGAGAAATATGAAAAAAATCATTTTTTCGGCCATCGTGGCTTGTGCAGCATTTGGTGCTAGTGTAAACTACACAGATGTCGTAAAAGACGTTTATGGTGACGCTAGCTCAACAAAAAGTATAGGCAGACTGCTACCAACCAATGCAGTTGAAATTTTACAAACAAGCGGCGATAGAGCGCAGATTAAAGTAAAAGGCTATCAAAACCCAGCCGTTAGCAACGTAGTTTATTTTGCTGATGGCGCGAGGATCATCTCAGTAGCATTTGCAAAAACTGCACCTTTTGATATCAAAGTGATAAAAGAGGGCAAAAATGGCAAATGGAACGAGGTAGAAACGACAGTTTTCGTTCAAAAAGATGGCTTTAGCACCGATGTAAATGCGATGTTTGCAAAAGCTGATAAGATGTATAAAGAGAGCTGTGGCGTTTGCCATGCGTTGCCTCAAACCACACATTTCAACGCAAACCAATGGCCGTCACTTCTAAAATCAATGATCGGCAGAACCGCAATAGAGAAAAAAGACGAGTGGTTGGTTGTTGAATACCTTCAAAAACACTCATCTGACGTAAACCTAGGTAAATAAGCAAAACTTTTGTAGCGGTGAGTAAAAACAAATATTAAAGTTTAGCTTATTCAAAAGAAAACTTAAAAATGAAAGGGAGATAAGATGAACGAGAACAGACGAGAATTTCTAAAAAAAGGTGCTACAGCAATTGCAGCGACACCTTTGCTTTCAAGCGTAACAGCATCAAATTTATTTGCTGATGGCGTAAAAAAGAGTGTTTTAAGAGATAGCGAGGTCATCACAGCTGCCCACTGGGGTATGTTAAAAGTGACAACCAAAAACGGCGTTGCAGTAAAGTCAGAGCCTATCCAAAAAACAAGTGAAATTTACAACCCACTTCAGCACTACACACCAGATATGATCTACAAATGTCGTATCAAGCGCCCAGCAGTTAGAAAGAGCTACCTTGAAAATCCAGATAGTCCAAAGCCAGAGCTTCGCGGCAAGGATGAGTGGGTTGAGGTGCCTTACGAAGAGGCGATCAAGCTAGTTGCAAGAGAGCTTAAAAAGACAAGAGCACAAAAAGGCTTACAAAGTGTATTTGCGGGTAGCTATGGCTGGAAGTCAAGTGGAAACGTGCATAACTCAAGAATTTTACTTCATAGATTTATGAATTTAAGTGGCGGCTTTGTTGGCTCACTAGGTGACTACTCAACAGGTGCTAGCCAGATCATAATGCCTCACGTTGTGGGTAGTATCGAGGTCTATGAGCAGCAAACTAGCTGGCCAGTCGTACTTGAGAACTCAAAAGTCGTAGTCATCTGGGGTGCAAACCCACTTGCGACACTTCGCATAGCTTGGACTAGTACCGACGAGCAGGGCTTTAAGTACTTTGAAGAGCTAAAAAACAAAAAAGATATCAAAGTGATCATTATCGACCCTATCAAGAGTGACACAGCGCAATACTTTGACAACGCTCAGTGGATCGCCCCAGTGCCAAACACCGACACAGCGATGATGCTTGGTATGATGCACTACCTATATGAAAGCGGCAAGTATGATAAAAATTTTATCGAGACCTATACAACTGGCTTTGATAAATTTCTCCCATATCTACTTGGTAAGACAGACAACACTCCTAAAAATTTAAAGTGGGCGAGCAAAATTTGTGGTATCGATAAAGACGTTTTAAAAGAGCTAGCTGATACATTTGTCGCAAACCGCACTATGATAATGAGTGGTTGGGGTATGCAGCGCGCGCATCACGGCGAGCAGCCGCACTGGGCGATGGTGACATTAGCAGCTATGATCGGTCAGATCGGACTTCCTGGCGGGGGATTTGGACTTAGCTATCACTACTCAAACGGTGGCGCACCAACATGCAAGGGCGCAGCTATCGGTGGCATGAATAGCGCAAGTGTGGGTAAATTTAACGATAAAGGCGAGTTTATAGGTACAGATACAGGTGAGTTCGATAAACGAGGTCGCTTCGTTGCAAAGGCTGCTGCAGCAGCAGGTACAGGCCAAAGCTGGCTACAAAAAGCAACCAGCTATGCCTTCCCGGTAGCAAGGATCGCTGATGCGTTATTGCATCCTGGCAAAGTGATAGATCATAATGGCAAAAAGATCACCTATCCAGACATTGACTTTATCTACTGGGTCGGCGGTAATCCACTTGTGCACCACCAAGATACAAATACAAATTTAAAAGCGTGGAGAAAGCCAAGAACGGTTGTCGTACATGAATCATACTGGACACCGACAGCAAAAATGGCTGATATCGTTTTCCCAGTCACTACAGAGTATGAGAGAAACGACATTACCATGACTGGCGACTACTCAAATATGAACATCGTGCCGATGAAACAAGTCGTTGAGAAATACCACGAGGCAAGAGATGATTATCAAATTTTCATCGATCTTTGCAAAGCTTATGCTAAAAATTTAGTCATTGCCTACACAGATAACGGCAAGGATGAGTTTGACTGGATCAAAGAGTACTATGACGCAGCCTACGCTCAGGTCAAGGCTGTGCCAGAGCTAACTACTGATATGAAGCCATTTGAAGAGTTTTGGAACGAGAACAAGCCAGTTACATTTGCCTCATCTCAAGATAGCGATAGTTGGGTGAGATTTGGCGAATTTAGAGAAGATCCTGTGCTAAATGCTCTTGGAACTCCAAGTGGTCTTATAGAAATTTACTCAGAGACTATCGAGAAAATGGGCTATGACGACTGCAAGGCACACCCAATGTGGTTTGAGCCGATCGAGTGGCTAGGCATGAAAGATAAGCCAGCTAAATTCCACATGATAAGTGCTCACCCAACTGACCGCTTGCACTCACAACTAAGTCAAACTTCACTTCGTGACAAATACGCTATCGCAAATCGCGAGCCTATCTGGATCAACGAAAAAGACGCAAAAGAGCTTGGCGTACAAAGTGGCGACTTGGTGCGTGTATTTAATGTACGTGGTGAGGTTTTAGCAGGTGCTCACGTGACTAAAAACATCAAAGAGGGCGTTGTAAAACTAGCTGAGGGCGCTTGGTATGACGGCTTTGATAGTGGAATTTGCAAAAACGGCGGTGCAAACGTGCTAACCATAGATATCCCAACAAGTAAGCTAGCAAACGGCAACATCAGCCACACAGCTCTTGTAAATATCGAGAAATATAAAGGTGGCGAGGCATTAAAGCTTACAGCTTTTGCTGAGCCAAAATTTTCTAAATAATTTCAAAGCAGGGGAGCTATCTCCTGCTTTTGAACTTAAAATTTAAAATAAATCTACTACTCACAAAAGCTTAAATTTATATTTAAAGTCTATAGTTCTATCAATTCTTATTTCGCAACAGATGTTTAGAAGAGAAGCAAATAAGGCTATAGCTATATTGTAAAAAAGTTATTTGGCTGATTATTTTAAAATTTAAAAACATCAATCCAGTAATCTTGGTAATTAGAGTTATACATTTATATCAAGAATAGTATAAATTTAAAGGATGAACAAGATAGATATAAAATTCAAAATATCTTTGACATCTTCTTAGGCTTGATTTTTATAGTTGCGAGTGTATAAGGTCTATCAAGCAGCCTTAGTTGATAAATTTAGCGTTGTGCTTGCTGTTATTTTGGCTGTCATCTTTTTTGGTGAGAGGCTAAATTACAAAGAAATTTTAGCCATTTGTCTTATTATTTCAGGCGTTGTTTTATTGATTTTCAAGTAAAAATTTATACTCTATATCTAACAAAAGAACAAAAATCAAAGCTATCTTAATTTAATGGTATTTTGTGATCTAAAATTTATTCAAAAATTTTAATTATCAAGATATCTTTATTAATTTTTAAAAAGCATTAAATAGAGGGTAAATTTAATACTAATTTTAATTCTTTTTCGATAAATTAAAGCGATTTTAACTTTTTAAAGGAGGAAAGATGAAGTCCATAACTTCAAAGATAGCGATGATTATCATCTCATTGCTAGTTATTTCGTTTGCTGCTATTTCAGCAGTTAGCTACTATACAGCGGAAAGTAAGGTAGTAGAGTTGGTCAGTCAGACCCAGGATCAGATTCTAAGTGACATCAAAGCTACTACGGATTCTTTTTTTGAAGAATATTTAGGTGTAGCCAAAAAGTTAGCTTCAGACATAGAAAATACACCAAATAATGATGACTTGTATATAGAAAAAACAAAAATGCAAAAAGATAACGCTAGCTCGCTAGTTTCTTATGTATTTTATGGACGTGAAAGTGATGGACATTTTTTTCAGTCTGACGGCACTAGAATGACCCCAGCCGACAACTACGATCCTAGAACCAGAGGTTGGTATAAAGCAGCCAAGAGCGCAAACGGTGCTATTTATACTGAGCCTTATTTGGCGGCAACATATAATGCTTTGGTGGTTAGTTTCGCCGCTCCTGTAAATAAAAATGGAAATTTTGCTGGTGTTTTGGGGCTTGATTTAAAGATAGATGCTTTAAGTAAAAAGATTCTCGAAATGGGTAAAACAAAATACGGCTACGTCTATTTAATAAACAGAGACGGTGTTGTTCTTATGCATTCAAATCCTGAAAATATTGGCAAAGTAGTTCCAGCAAGCAAATATTTGGCTGATGAATTTGCGGCTAAAAGATTTGATGAAAATGGACTTATCCCTTATACTAATGATAAAGGCGAAAACGTAACCGCCAAAGTTTTTCCTATAAATGATCAAGGTTGGCTAGCCGTAGTTGCTATCGGAGCAGATACTTTTTCGTCTAACACCTTGCCTTTATTAAAAGCTCAAATAATTCTAGCCGTAGCTTTTATAGTCATACTTTCGGCTATCGTATTTACTCTTCTTAAAAAATCTCTTAGCCCTATTAGGACTATTCAAACCAAGCTTGAAGACGCGTTTAAATTTATCACCTACGAAACCCCTAACGCTCCGGAAAAGCTAGTAGTAACTACGCAAGACGAATTCGGCAGAATGAGTGAATCTATTAACGAAAATATAGAAAAAGTCCTTAACGGCGTTAAAAAAGACAGCGCCTTAATAGACGAGATGAACGGTATAGCAAATCTCATGATAAAAGGCCACATGGGAGCCAAGATCAACTCCGTCCCTAATAATCCGGCTTTAGTTCAGTTAAAAGATCTACTAAATAAATTCTTTACTTCTATTTCCGAGAATTTAAAAGGCATAGCCGTAGTTTTAGCTTCTTATAATAAAAACGACTATACTCCTAGATTAGAGCTAAAACCCGAGCTTGAAAGCGATTTAAGAGATATGATAGTAGGCCTTCAAAGCGCGGGAGACGCCGTAAGCAATATGCTAAGGGAAAATTTAAAAGAAGCTCAGGTTCTAGAAGAAAAAGCTAAAATCCTAGCAGAATCTATGAGAACCCTAACCGACGGAGCCCATAAGCAAGCCGACTCCATCCAAGAAAGCGCGGCTGCTATAGAAGAGATGAGCAGTTCTATGAACGCCATTAGCCAAAAAGCTGGTGATGTAACCAGACAAAGCGAAGAGATTAAAAACATTATCGTTATTATTAGAGATATAGCCGATCAAACCAACCTACTTGCTCTAAACGCCGCTATCGAAGCGGCACGCGCCGGCGAGCATGGACGAGGTTTTGCTGTAGTTGCGGATGAGGTTAGAAAACTAGCTGAGCGAACTCAAAAGTCACTTGGTGAGATCGAAGCTAATGCAAATGTTCTAGCTCAAAGTATCAATGAGATGAGTGAGAGTATCAGAGAGCAAAGCGAAGGCATAAATATGATAAATCAAAGTGTAAGTCAGATCGACAGTATTACAAAACAAAATATTGATATTGTTGGTACAACAAACGAAATTACTGACCAAATAGACGACATGGCTAAGACGATAGTAGCCGATGTTAAAAAGAATAAATTTTAACTTTATGGCTTGATACTTAAAAATTCATTAATATTTCATCCTCAAAATTTGAGGATGAAAATAACTCTATTTTATCTCTAATCTTAAAATTATTTTTTGTTTTATAAATATAATAAAATTTTTAAAAATCATATAATGTTTATAGCTTTATGGTAATATTACTAGTTAAATTTTTATAGATTATGTTTGCTATAAAACTATGAAATCTATTAGAATTTGACTTTGAAATCATCACTATTTCAGTAATGATATAAAAATTTTTAATAATAATATGTGTTACTTTTTTACTCAAATATTTAAAAATAATTTTACTTTATTTTCTTTAGCTTTTTTGATAACTACTCTAAAATTTTTAAATTTTATTAAATAGTATTTTCTTTTAAAATCGTACTTTGTGAGAAAATTAATATTTTTATGTAGAAAAATATTTACATTTTTAGCTTAAGTTTTTTGAAATTTTTATAAATGTAAATCAGTTGTAAATAAGTTTTGTAAGATTAATATCAATTAAATTTGTTTTAAATCTTTAAAGGAGAAAGAATGAATCGACGAGAATTCATAAAAAGTGCTGCGGCTAGTGCTGCTTGTGCTAGTGCTGGTATAGCCGTACCAAGCTCGCTAAGTGCAGCAAGCGAAGCCGAAAAAGGCTGGCGCTGGGATAAGGCCGCTTGTAGGTTTTGTGGGACAGGCTGTGGCATCATGGTCGCTACAAAAGAGGGCAAGATAGTAGCTGTAAAAGGAGATCCAGAAGCGCCAGTAAATCGCGGTCTAAACTGCATTAAAGGCTATTTTAATGCTAAGATCATGTACGGCGAGGATAGGATCACTCATCCGCTTTTGCGTGTAAATGAAAAAGGCGAATTTGATAAAAAAGGTAAATTTAAGCAAGTAAGCTGGAAGCAAGCATTTGATGTTATGGAGGCTCAGTTTAGAAAAGCATACAATGAACTAGGCCCTCACGGTATCGGAGTTCTAGGCTCTGGTCAATATACAATTCCAGAAGGTTACGCTGCTGTTAAGCTTATAAAAGGTGGCTTTAGAAGCAATAGCATCGATCCAAACGCAAGACACTGCATGGCAAGCGCGGTTGTTGGCTTTATGCAAGTTTTTGGTATAGACGAGCCATCAGGCTGTTTTGATGATATCGAACTAACTGATACTATCGTGGCTTGGGGCGCAAATATGGCTGAGATGCACCCGATCCTTTGGGCGCGCGTAAGCGATAGAAAGCTTAGCGATCCTGATAGAGTAAAGGTTGTAAATTTAAGCACCTACTCAACTAGAACATCAAATTTAGCTGACATCGAGATCATTTTTGCTCCGTCATCTGACCTTGCTATCTGGAACTACATCGCTCGCGAGATAGTTTATAACCACCCAGAGATGATCGATGAAGAATTTGTTAAAAAGCACTGTGTATTTACAACCGGTCCAGCCGACATCGGATATGGTCTTCGTCCAGACATTAATCATAAAAAATATGCTCCAAGTGAGCTAGACACTGCTGCTACTGAGAAGTCAAAGGTGCTAAGTGAAGCTGAGGGTGTTACACTTGCATATCTTGGACTAAAAGCTGGCGATACGCTAGAAAATAAAAATGCTGCAAAATCTGGCGCACATTGGCAAATAACATTTGAAGAGTTTAAAAAAGCTCTTGCACCTTACACACTTGACTTTACAGCAAAGGTGGCAAAGGGTGATCCAAACGAAGATATAGAAGAATTTAAGAAAAAACTAAAAGCACTTGCCGATCTTTATATCGAGAAAAACCGCAAAGTTGTAAGTTTTTGGACTATGGGCTTTAATCAACACCAACGTGGTACATGGGTAAATGAGCAAGCTTATATGGTTCACTTTTTGCTCGGCAAACAAGCACTTCCAGGCTCAGGAGCATTTTCTCTAACTGGCCAACCAAGTGCGTGTGGAACTGCAAGAGAGGTTGGAACATTTGTTCACCGCTTGCCAGCTGACATGGTTATTGATAATCCAAAACATAGAGAGATAACTGAAAAAATTTGGAAACTTCCTGCCGGAACACTAAGTGGTGTACTCGCTTCTCACTACGTAAAAATGATGCGTGATCTTGAAGATGGTAAGGTTAAATTTATCTGGGTTCAAGTAAACAACCCATGGCAAAATACTGCAAATGCAAACCACTGGATAAAAGCAGCTCGTGAGATGGATAACTTCATCGTTGTAAGCGATCCTTATCCAGGAATTTCTGCAAAAGTGGCTGACCTTATCCTCCCAACTGCGATGATCTATGAAAAATGGGGTGCTTACGGTAATGCTGAGAGAAGAACACAACACTGGAGACAGCAAGTACTTCCAGTTGGCGAAGCGATGCCTGATATTTGGCAAATGATGGAGTTTAGTAAACGCTTTAAGCTAAAAGATGTTTGGGGTGAGAAAAAAGTAAATGATAAAGTGACACTTCCAAATGTGCTTGAAGAGGCAAAAGCTATGGGGTATAGCGAAGAAGATACGCTATTTGATGTACTTTTTGCTAACGAAGAGGCTAAGAAATTTAGTGCAAACGATCCGATCATAGAAAACTACGACAATACAGAAGTATTTGGCGATAGCAGAAAGGTGATCGGCTCAGATGGCAAAGAATTTAAAGGATATGGATTTTTCGTCCACAAATATCTTTGGGAAGAGTATAGAAAATTTGGCGTTGGACACGGCCACGACCTAGCAGACTTTGATACTTACCACAGAGTAAGAGGTCTTAGATGGCCAGTAGTTGATGGCAAAGAGACTCAGTGGAGATTTAACACTAAATTTGACCCATACGCTAAAAAAGCTGCCCCAAATGAGAAATTTGCATTCTACGGCAACAAAAATGCAGCACTTCCAACAGGCGATCTAAAAGGCGTTACAAATAAAGATAAAACATCTCTTGCAAACAAAGCAAAAATTTTCTTCCGCCCTTACATGGATCCATGCGAGATGCCAAGCAAAGAGTATCCGTTCTGGCTATGTACTGGCCGTGTTCTAGAGCACTGGCACTCAGGCACTATGACCATGCGTGTTCCTGAGCTTTATAGAGCTGTTCCAGAGGCACTTTGCTATATGCATGAAGATGATGCTAAAAATCTTGGCGTAATGCAAAATGAGATCGTTTGGGTCGAATCACGCCGTGGCAAGGTAAAAGCAAGAGTTGATCTAAAAGGTAGAAATAAGCCACCAGTAGGTCTTGTTTATGTGCCTTGGTTTGATGAAAACGTATTTATCAATAAAGTCACACTAGATGCTACTTGCCCAATCTCAAAAGAGACTGATTATAAAAAGTGTGCGGTTAAAATTTACAAAGCATAGGTGAGCGATATGGGATTTTCAAGTAGGCGAGAGGCTTTAAAATTTGGAGCAAAAGTGGCACTTTTGGCTCTTGGTGGAGGCTTTGTTTGGTCGCTTAGCGCCAAGGCTTCGCCACTTATGCTTCTTAGGCCTCCTGGTGCAAAAGAAGAGAAGCAATTTTTACAAAGCTGCATTAGATGCGGGCTTTGCGTAGAGGCCTGTCCATTTGATACGCTAAAGCTCTCATCGCTAGAAGATGGCATAAGCATTGGAATGCCTTATTTTGAGCCTAGAAAAATTCCTTGCTATATGTGTGAAAATATCCCTTGTGTGCCAGCCTGTCCGACCGGAGCTTTGGACGTAAATTTAGTAAGCACAAAAGGCAAACTTGATATAAATAAGGCCAAAATGGGTGTTGCGGTGGTCGATATGAAAAACTGCGTGGCATACTGGGGCATACAGTGCGATGCTTGCTACAGATCCTGTCCGCTCATAGATAAGGCCTTGTATCTTGAGTATCGCCGCAACGAAAGGACGCAAAAGCATGCGTTTTTACTTCCAGTGGTCGATAGCGACATCTGCACCGGATGTGGCCTATGCGAGCGAGCCTGTATCACCAAAAAAGCAGCCATTACCGTGCTAAACCGTGACGCGGTGCTTGGAAAAGTAGGCGATAACTACGTCAAAGGCTGGGTCAAAGAAGATGAAAGACGCATAGACGATGCAGACAGCAAAATAAAGCTTGACATTAAAAAAGCGACTGATTATCTAAATGGTGGTGAGCTATGAAATTTTTAATCTTAAGACGAATAACTCAAATTTCTATCCTAGCACTATTTATCCTAGGAAATTTTTACGGAGTTAAGATACTTAGCGGAAATTTAAGCTCATCTTTGCTTTTTGGAAAAATTCCACTAAGCGATCCATTTGCTTTGGTTCAAATTTTACTTGCAAGCTTTAGTGCCGGCATAAATGCAATTATTGGAGCTGGCATTATCTTGGCGTTTTACGCGCTAGTTGCTCCAAGAGCGTTTTGTTCGTGGATATGCCCAATAAATTTGCTAACTGATATTGCTTTTAAACTAAGAGAGAAATTTGGCTTTAAGGGCGAAAAAGTCTTAAATGTGAGTAAAAATTTACGTTATTACTTGCTGGCTCTTGCTCTTATATTAAGCCTTGCTTTATCTTACCCGGTATTTGAGAGCGTTAGCTATATTGGCATTATTCAGCGTGGCATTATTTACGGCTCAGCTAGTGCTTTAGGCATAGCGGTTGCGATCATTGCTTTTGATATGTTTGTGTTAAAGCGTGGCATTTGCTCGCACGTTTGTCCACTTGGTGCCTTTTATGCCATCATCTCAAAATTTGCCCTAATTAGAGTAAAACATGATGCCCAGGCTTGTACAAAATGTATGAAATGTAAGCTTATTTGTCCAGAGATGCAAGTGCTTGATATGATCGGTAAAGAGAGCCGCTCGGTAAGCTCAAGCGAGTGCATAAGCTGTGGCAGGTGCATTGATGTTTGTGGAGACGGGGCTTTGAAATTTAGTATTAGAAATTTAAGGAGAGAAAAATGAAAATAAAAATAATGATGCTTGGAGGATTGTGCGCTGCGTTTTTTGCGGCATGTACTTTTAATAATCCAAGTATTAGTGATTCGCAAATCGGCTTTAGAAATATCGATTTGCTAGACGATAAAGACGTTGTATTAAAAGATGTGAACTACACAAAAGAGCCAGCTGGCATGTCAAAGAAATTTGATAGGTCTTTTGAAAATGCACCACCATTTATCCCACACGATACTGAGGGTTTAGTGCCTATCACAAAGGATATGAATATGTGCGTAACCTGCCATATGCCTGAGTTTGCAAAAGATAGTGGAGCAACACCGATACCATCATCTCACCTTTATGACATCAGAAATAAAAAAGATCTTGCGGGCAAGCTTGATGATGAAAGATATAACTGCACAACATGCCACGTTGAGCAACAAACTGGCTTAACTCAGCTTGTTGGCAATAAATTTAAGCCTGACTTTAGAGATAAAAACGGTACTCATAAGTCAAACTTGCTAGATGTTTTAAACGATGGTGTTAAATAATGCAAAGCAGGCGAGAGCTTTTTAGTAAAATTTTGGGGGCAAAATCTGCTCCCAAATTTATAACTCCGCCTTTTTTTAGCGGAGAGTTTGACTGCGATAGATGCGATGCTATCTGCGTAAATGCTTGTGAAAAAGAGCTTCTTAGCTTTGAAAATGAAAGAGTAATTTTTAAAGTTAAGAAGCTGGGCTGTGACTTTTGCGAAGAGTGCGCAAAGGCTTGTGAGAGTCTTGGTAAGAAGACATTAAGCCTAAGCTCACCAAAGAGTATAAATGCAAAAGTTAGCATCGATGTTTCTAGCTGTCTAGCGTGGAACGATACGATCTGCTACAACTGCCTTGATGCTTGCAAATTTAAAGCAGTCGAATTTCTTGGCGTTTTTCGTCCTATTGTTAATCAAAACTGCGTAAGTTGCGGCGAGTGCTTTGATGTTTGCTTTAAAAATTCACTTCAAATGGAGGCCTTATGAGAGCTTTGTTTTTTATTTTTTGTCTATTAAATTTTATCTTTGCAAGCGAGATCACCACTCCATATAAGCAAATAGAGGCTAGTGCAAATGTGCTAAGCACAACGCTAATAAATGGCAAACTCTTTATCGCGACTGATGGAGGGACGGTTGAAATTTATGATACTAAAGAGTCTAAATTTGAAGAGATCATCAAAATGGATGATATAAAAACCTACGTTAGTGATCACGAAAGACCAAAAATTTTAAGTATTGATGAAATTGATGGCAAAACTCTTATACTTAGCGAAGGTGATTACGCTATAAAGGTGCTTCATCTAAGAGAAAATGGACAGATGAGAAGCATAAAAATGGATAATCAAGCGATAAAAAAGGCATTGTTTTTAGATGATGAGCATGTTGCACTTGCTTCAATTAGCAATGAAATTTATTTTTTAAACCTAAAAAGTGGCGAAATTTATGATAGCTTTAAAATTTCAATCGCGATGCTTTCAGATATGGAGATAAGCGAAGATAGAAGCACGCTAGCTATCGCTTGCGAGAGTGGGAAGGTCTACTTTTATAACATAAAAGCTAAAAAAATGGATCAAATTTTAGATATTCATACAGATAATATCTACGACATCTCATATAAAAATGGAGTCATGATCAGCGGAGGCACCGACAGGATCGTGGGGATATTTTCAGCTGGAAGCCTAAAAAAGATAAATACCGGCTTTTTGGTCTATGGTGTCGGCCTTAGCGATGATGGTAGAGTAGCAGCTTATATGAGCGATGAGATGAGCGATGTAAATTTAGTTGATAGCAAAAGCTTAGAAAATATCGCAATGCTAAAAACTGGGCAAAGTACGATAAATAGCATAGTTTTTATAAGCGACAATGAAGTCGTAACCTCAGCCTATGAGAATAAAATTTTGTTTTGGAGAATTAAATGAATATTTCAAGTTTAATAGTTTATACGGACAATAAAAATGAAAGTGTAAAAAATGAGATAAAAAAGCTAAAAGAGTGTGAAATAATAACTGACGCAGACGATAGGATCGTGGTGGTAGTTAGCTCAGATAGTATTGAAGATGAGATAAAAAATTTTAAAAAGATAGAAGTTATCAGCGGAGTAGTGAGCGTTGCGATGGTTTACAGCTATCAAGAAGATGCCGAAGAAAATAGGAAAAAACTAGAAGAAAATGGCAAGATAAGTGAAATTTTAACAAGTGATGAGGTAAAGGCTGAGGATATTACTTATGGCGGCAGCGTGCATCATAGAGTGAAATAGTAAAACTTAAATTTTTAGCTTTTGTATTGTGATTAAAATTTATAGTGCAAAAGCCTACCTTTCGTACAGATCTTCTTAATAAATTCGTTGCTAGTACTACTTATATTTAATTAACTTTTTTAGCTTGTAGATTTAAATTTATGTTCAAGGGTTAATAGATTTCGGGTGGAAAATTACTCAGCAAGCATTAAAATCAAAAACATAACAAGTGAATTAAATTTTAGCTTAGAAGATCTTGAGATGATGCTTGCATAAAGAATTTTTGTAGGCCAGTTTTGGCTTACTAATTTTCTAGCCCTAAGGTCTATCTTTGATCAAATTTAATAAATTTTCTCCAATGTTTTCATTTGTTAGATTTGAAATTTCTTTATAAAAATTTCCTTTTTTGTCTATTAAATATATTGAAGAGCTGTGAGCAACAGAGTAGCCCATGGCTGAGTTTTCAAGACGGACTTTTTGAAATTTTACACCATAGGTTTTTGCCACTTCTTTTAAGGCATTTAGTTTTAATCCATCGGCATCTTTATAGAAATTTTTTGCCATTAGAGTTAAATTTTCAGGAGTATCGCGTTCAGGATCAAGTGTAATAAAAAGCAGCTCAAAGTCATCTCTTTTTAGCTTGTTTAGCTCATCGCCAATCAAAGAGAGCGCAGTAGGGCAGACATCAGGGCAAAAAAGATAACCAAAATATATAACTTTGTACTTTCCGTCGTAATTTTTAAGACTTACTTCACCATTTTGCGAAAGTGCCTTAAAATCATACTTGTTTGGCTTTATCAGCAAAAGTGCAACACCTATACAAATTAAGATTATTATTAAGCCCCAAAATGCCTTTTTCATCGTTACCCTCTATAATTTTAGATCAAGATCTACAAAAAAACCAGTTTCTTTTTCGTCATCAAGCACTTTAAATCGATATCTCATAAGCTCAACAACACAAGCACTTAGCACTACTTGAGCAGTTAAGTTATCGCCTCTTGGCTCGAGTCTTGCTTTGATTGATCCCATATTCATATTTATGCCGTCTATCTCAAGACTAGGATTTTTTAGCCCTAAATTTTTACCGTTAATGATTTTAAAGCTAAAAGGCCTCATAGCATAAATAGGTCTTGGCGAGATGTCTATTTTTAGCTTTACGCCTTTAAATTCCATCTCACAAGATTTATTGTTTAGATCACATTTTAAAGGATCTAGCGATGTGTTTACATCGGCAAATTCAGGTGGATATTCCTTGCTTGTTGTCATAAGCTTATAGCCTATCGAAAAAGCACCTAAAACAATAAAGATAAATGAAAAAATAATTATGATTTTTTTCATTATTTAAAGTTTTTAGTTACTCCGATATTATCAAGCTTTATGCTCTCGCCATTGCTAAATTTTAGCTCTAAATCAACTTTATCACCATCTTTTAATGGTTTATTTAGATCCATAAGCATAATGTGTAAACCGCCAGGAGCTAGTTTTGTTTCGCCATTTTTTGGGATCACTGCATCTTCGATTTGAACCATAGCCATCATGCCATCATTCATTTTGTGTGTATGAATTTCTGTGCTTTTGCAAACGCTTGAATGAGCACCGATGAGCTTTACATCAGAATTTGAAGCATTTTTTATATTCATAAAAATTGCACTATTGTTTGTGCCAGGTTTTGTATCTCTAGCTCTAACATTTTCTAGGCTGATATCAGCCGCCATAAGAGCAGAAGCTGCAAGCATCGCACCAAAAACGAATTTTTTCATATTTTTCCTTTGTGATAAAATTAATAATGGTTTTCACATTATACATTTAGGACTACTTAATTTACCTTTAAAATCTAAAAATATAAATTTTTTAGGATATAATTACGGACTAAATTTTACTTTTTGGGATATTTCACTTGAAAAAAATTATATTTTTCTTCATCGCGTTATCGCCTTGTCTTTTTGCCCAAAATTACGAAGAAATTTACTTAAAAAATGGCTCAGCTGCTGTTATTGATGCCATCGAAAAAAATATTTTAAGTAAGGATTACTGGCTAAAAAAGCTTGAGGGCAAGGATGTAAGATATGGGTATTATGACAATGAGATACTTCTAAGTGTAGTTGATAAAACTAAAAAGAAGCTTGAAGTGATCTCTTATAATGGCGGCATTACAAAAAAGCTTTTTAGCTCAAGCGTTATAGTTGGCAAAAATGGTGATAAGCTTCTTGAAGGCGATCTAAAAACACCGGTTGGAGTGTATCAGCTTACACGTAGATTTACGCCAAATGATAGATATCTTGGTCCACTTGCATTTTCGCTTTCATATCCAAATTTGCTTGATAAGCTTGCAAAGCGAAATGGTGGTGGCATTTGGATACACGGCTATCCGCTTGATGGTCAAAGGACAGATGAGCTAAAGACCAAAGGCTGCGTGGCTATGCAAAATGATACTTTGATGAAATTTGATGTTGTAGTGGATCACAAAAAAACACTTGCATTTATCTACGAAGATAAGCGTCCAGAAGCTAGTGCAAAAGATATTGCAGTGATCATTTCTGGACTTTTGGGCTGGAAAAAAACCTGGAGTGAGAGCGACATTGAAAACTATCTTAAATTTTACGATAAAAACTTTGAGCGATACGATGGTATGAGCTTGGAAAAATTTAAAAGTATGAAGCGGGCTATTTTTTCTAAAAAAGAGAAAAAACGCATTAGTTTTTCAAATTTTCTCATCACGCCTTATCCAAATCTTAAAAACGATAGGCTTTTTCGTGTGAGTTTTTATGAGGATTATGTTTCAGATACGCACAAATTTGCTGGGCAAAAGACGCTTTATGTGAAGCTTTATAACGATGATATGAAAATTTTTATAGAGGAGTAAAAGTGGAAAAATCTCAAGAAGTAAAAGAAAAAATCGAAAAAATTTTAGAGGCAAGAGCTGCTTTTTTTGCTGAGCTTGACCGCCAAGTTCCAAAGAAAGATGGTACTGATGTTTTTGATTTTAGCAAAGTAAAAGAGGCTGATCTGAAAGAAATTTACGCTAAATTTTATGCATTTGATTACAACGTAAGAAAACTTTTACCGGATGTTTATACTGCTTTTAATGTGAATTTTAATGTCTGAAATACGCCTAAATAAAGCTTCATATATTCATAACCTCACTCAAATTTGTGCTAAAGCCGGTGGTAAAGAAAAAGTAATAATTGTATTAAAAGACAATGCTTATGGTCATGGCGCAAGGCTTATTGCAAATGAAGCTAAAAAATTTGGTATAGAAATTTGTGCTGTAAAAAGTGAGTTTGAGGCAAATGAAATTTCTGACATATTTGAAAATATTCTCATTCTTTCACATATCCCAACTGGAAATGAAAGCAGCAAATTTATCTATGCGATAAACGATATAGAGGCACTTTTAAAGATAAAAGATGGCTCAAAAATCAACCTTGCAATTGACACTGGTATGCATAGAAATGGGCTTGATATAAGTGAGCTTGATTATGCGTTTGAAATTTTAACAAGAAGGAATTTGGAGCTTCTTGGAGCTTATACTCATTTTCGTGCGAGTGATGAGCTAAATGCTGATTATTTTGTGCAAAGGGAAAATTTTAGGACTGCAAAAGAGAAAATTTTAGCTCTTTGCGATGAGTTTGGTATGAAAAAACCGATCTTTCACTCTCACAACTCAGCTGCGCTTGAAAGAGCAAGTGAAATCGATGATGATATGGTGCGTGTTGGCATCGCTCAGTATGGGTACACTCAGTTTGGTGATAGTTTGAACTTAAAGCCTGTACTTTCGCTATGGGCAAGAAGAGTTAGTAGGCGTATTTTAAAAAGTGGTCAAAGTGTTGGATATGGTGCTAAATTTAGCGCAAAAGAAGATATAAATGTAGCCACTTATGATCTTGGATATGGCGATGGATTGCTAAGATACAATGGATGTGGCGAGCTAAGACTTGCCAATAACGAGCCAATACTAGGCAAAATTTCTATGGATAGCTTTAGCTGTAAAGATAGCGGCGAATGGGTCTGTGTGCTTGAGAATGCAAATATTTGGGCGAAATTTTTTGATACGATAAGTTATGATATTTTAGTAAAACTCTCGCCAAATATAACTAGAAAATTTATATAAAGGTAATGTGTGAAAAAGATCGTTTTATTAGCTCTTGCTAGCCTTGCTTTTGGTGTGCAAGAGAGTGAGTTTAAAATTTATGAGCAAATACTAAATCAGCTTGACACTAAGCAGATCCCAACCTTTGTCGTCCAAACTGCAAAGCCAAATTTACCAAGCAGGGTCGATGAGATGATCACGCTAAAAGATGTAAGTAGCAGTGGGCTAAACATACATGGTGAGTTTGTTTTAAACGAGACCAAGACAAAGAGGATAAAAGGCTACAATAAAGCTCAAATTTTAGCTTTAAAAGATGAGTTTTATAAAAATGGAAAAGATGCGCTTTGCAATTCAGGTATGGCTAGAGCTGTGCTAAATCGTGGTATCACACTAAGTGGTAGTTATGGCTTTGAGGGTAGGCATTTTTTTGATATAAATTTGGATAAAAGTAGTTGCGAGTAGCCCTTTTTTTACTATTTTTTTACTCGCTTGCCCTGGCTCTTACACCAGATATAGCAGCGAAAAATCATGCAACTTACTACAAAAAAAAGCTCCCATTTATCTGTACGCCAACACTTACACTTAATGATATCTTGAATGTCGGTGATACGCTCGTTTATAGATATGCCATCAAACACGCAAGAAAGCAAGAGATCAAAAGGCTTGAGGAGAAAGAGCTTTTAGAATTTATCGAAGCTATCAAAAAAGAGAATTTGCGAACTGCTTGCAAAGATAAAGAGATCTTAAATATGCTAAGCATCGGTGTCACCTTGGATGAGCTTTTTTATTCAGAAAATGGTGAGCTTATTTTTGAGTACACTATAGAAGATCGCGACTGCAAGAAATTGCAGTGAAATTTGGGGCTAAATTTTGGTTTTTGGGTTTTAAATTTAATTTTTAACAAGCTATCTTTGTAAATTTTTAAAACTTCCATTCGCTCGCAAGAATCGACTACTAAAATTTGATTTTGCCCACCGCTTGGCTCAAATTTTAGATCCGAAATTACTCGCTCATAAAATTAAAATTTCTTGTAAATGTCTAAATTTAAAGCCAAAAAAGATGGTAAAAAGAAGAAATTTAGCCCAAATTTTACTAGAACTAAATTTTCTACATGCCTCTTTTTATCTCTTGTTCAAGTCTTTCAAGCTCAGCGATCCTATCGCTAGTGCTTGGATGCGTTCTAAAAAGTACGCCAAGCTTGTTAGTTAGCGAGCCAAATGGATTTACGATAAACATATGAGCGCTTTGCTCGCTTGCGTTTTGCATAACGTAAGAATTTGAGTAGCTCTCAAGCTTTCTTAGAGCGCTTGCAAGCCACTCTGGATGTCCTGTTAGATAGGCTGCACCCTTGTCAGCTTTGTACTCGCGCTCCCTTGAGATCGCCATTTGTATGATTGTGGCAGCTATTGGCATGAGTATAGCAAGTGCTAGCATAACGATGGCATTACCGCCACCTCTTCGTGAACTGCCACTCTGCCCAGCAATACTGCCAATCTTAGCAAAATTTGCAAGCATTGCGATAGCGCCAGCTAGTATGGCAGCGATTGAGCCAGTTAGGATGTCGTAGTGCCTTACGTGGCTTAGCTCGTGAGCTAGTACGCCCTCGATCTCGTTTTCATTTAAAATTTTTAAAAGCCCCTCGGTTACCGCGACAGCTGCGTGGCTTGGGTTTCTGCCTGTGGCAAAGGCGTTTGGTACCTCTTCTGGTATGATGTAAATTTTTGGCATAGGTAAATTTGCCTTTTGTGTGAGGCGAGATACGATCTCATAAAGCCCGTGAGCGTTACTCTCATCGACTGGGATAGCGTTATACCTTTTAAGCACCAGAGTATCACTAAAAAAATATGAAAAGATATTTGTACCAGCCGCTATCAAAAAGGCGATCATCATGCCATGCTCACCTCCAATATATCCGCCAACAGCGATAAAAATTAGCATTAAAGCAACCATTAAAAAAGCAGTTTTAAAAATTTCCATTTTTGTCCTTATTCTTTTATAGCGTTTGGCAAGATCGCGGCATCGATGTTAAATTTTGCAAGCTGTGCTAGCTCGCTTTCATCTTTTATCAAAACAGCTATAAGTGCGTCAAATAAATAACTCTCAGCTATCTTTGCTAGATCTTTTGCAATGTCAATATCTGCGATAATAAATTTTGCTCCAGCCGCGTTTGCGATAATGGCTTCATTTATATTTGTCACAAAAACGCTAAAGCTTGCTCCAGCTTCTAGTGCCCTTTTTATGAAATTTCTATCAAATTTAAAGAGATTTTGCCTGCCGTTTGAAATCTCATCTTCACTTTTGCAAAGAAATAGTGGCTCAAATTTGATCAGCTCATCACCTAAAATTTTCATCTCTCACCCTTTATGCACTCTTTGCAGATGTATTTTCCGTCTCTTAGTACCATTTGATCGATGTCGCTAAAGACGCCGCATTTGCTGCACTCTTCGAAGTTACTGGTGCTTATCTTGTCGCTATTTTTTCTATTTTTAAAAAATATGATGTAAATCGCAACCAAAATCGCTACAAAAAGCAAGTATTTCAACGTTTCTCCCCTTGATTTTTGAGATTAAAATATATGTAGTTTCTGTTTTTTTCATTGTAAATTTGCGCGTCTATGCCTGAAATTTCATCCATAACGCTTGAGCCCTTGTAGATGAGAAATTTAGTATTTTCATCGTAAAATCCCTCGCAAATTTTTATAAGCTCTTTTGTCTTGCTAAGTGCCCTTGAGGTGATGAGATCAGCCGTAAATTTATCTGCAAGCTCGATCTTTTGGCTATGAATTTCTAAATTTTCTATGTCAAGTTCGATCTTAGCGTAGCTTAGAAATGATGACTTTTTGGCTATCGGCTCAAAAAGGTGCCACTTTGTTTGCGGCATCGCAAGCGCTAAAAATATCGCTGGAAAGCCAGCTCCACTGCCCACATCAATCGCCGTTTTAGCACTTAGGTCAAAAATTTCAAGCGGTTTTATGCTATCAAGCACCTGCTCGCTTATATCTTTATAGTTGCTTAAGCTATGAATCTTGTTAAATTTAGCAAAAATTTGAGCGTAAGCCTTTACTTTTTCGTCAAATTCTGCCGGCAAGCAAAGCTCATTTTTCATCACAAGATGTGCCCCATTTGCTCTTTTTTGACCTTTAAGTAGCCTTCGTTAAATTTATTTGGTTTGATGACGATAGGCACGCGTTTTACGATCTTTACTGAGCTTAGTCCATGAAGTTTTAAAGGGTTATTTGTGAGTAAATTTACCTCTTTTATGCCGTAGTGATTTAGGATAAAATCAACCACTTCATACGTCCTCTCATCGGCCTTAAAACCCAGCTGGTGATTAGCCTCAATGGTGTCAAGGCCCTTATCTTGCAGGCTGTAGGCATTTATCTTGTTTAAAAGCCCGATATTTCTGCCTTCTTGACGTAAGTAGATAACCATACCACCATTTTCTTCGATATATTTTAGGCTCGCTTCAAGCTGGTCGCGACAGTCGCACTTTAGGCTTCCGATCGCATCGCCAGTTAGGCATTCGGAGTGAATTCTAAGATTTACCACCTCGCTCAAAGGCTCTTTGTAGATCACGAGGTGCTCTTTTGACCCTTCTTTGAAGGCTTGAACCTTATAAGCGCCAAACCTTGAAGGTAGATTTGCGGCGTTTGAAATTTCTATTTTCATTTTAAATTTACTCCAACTGTGCTAAACTAGCTAAAAACCACGCATTTTAACAAAGAAAAGGCAAAAATATGTTTAAACGTTTTAGAAGATTAAGAATAAATCCAGCCCTAAGAGACATGGTAAGAGAGACTAGCCTTAGCGTAAATGACTTCATCTATCCGCTCTTTGTAGTCGAGGGCAAAGGCGTTAAAAACGAGATCGCTTCGATGCCGGGCGTTTATCAAATGAGTATCGATGAAATTTTAAAAGAGTGCGAAGAGATAGTAAATTTAGGCATAAAATCGATCATTTTATTTGGCATACCAAGCCTAAAAGATAGCGTTGGTAGTGACGCACTAAGCAACGACGGCATCATCGCAACCGCGCTTAGAGCCATAAAAGATAAATTCCCAAATTTAGTAGTTGTCACTGATCTTTGCTTTTGTGAATATACAGACCATGGCCACTGTGGCATAATCGACCACGTGCACAACACCATCGACAACGACGCAACGCTTGAAATTTCAGCTAAACAAGCCTTGATACACGCTAAAAATGGCTCTGATATGATCGCACCAAGCGGTATGATGGATGGCATCATCGCAACGCTAAGAGAGACGCTTGATAGCAATGGCTTTGAGAATTTGCCAGTGATGGCATACTCGACTAAATTTGCTTCAGCATACTACGGACCATTTCGCGATGTGGCACAAAGCGCACCAAGCTTTGGCGATAGAAAGAGCTACCAAATGGACAGCGCAAACCGCCTAGAGGCGATCAACGAGAGCTTGCAAGACGAGGCACAAGGCGCTGATATCTTGATGGTAAAGCCAGCGCTCGCCTATCTTGACATCGTTAGAGAGCTTAGAAATTTGACACTTCTACCACTTTGCGTCTATAACGTAAGCGGCGAGTACGCACTACTAAAAGCTGGCGCAAAAGCTGGCATCATCGATTACGAGCGCGTCATGATGGAGACTTTGATCGGCTTTAAAAGAGCAGGGGCAAATTTGATCATCACCTATCACGCAAAAGAAGCAGCCAAAATTTTAAGGGACTAAGATGAGGCACTTTTTGACGCTAAATGACTTTAGCAAAGATGAAATCGAGCAGATGATAAATTTAGCCCGCAAGATTAAAAAAGAGGCGAAGGCTAGAGAATTTAAGCCATATCTTAAAGACCAAAAGCTTGCTATGATATTTGAAAAAAGCTCGACTAGAACGAGAGTAAGCTTTGATGTGGGCATGCATGAGCTTGGCGGATATGCGCTATTTTTAAGTAAAAATGATATACAAATAGGCCGCGGCGAGCCTATACGTGACACCGCTAGAGTGATAAGCAGGATGTGCGATATGGCGATGCTAAGGGTCGATAAGCACGAGACGCTAGAAGAATTTGCTAAATTTTCAAGCGTGCCAGTGATAAACGGCTTAAGTGATAAATTTCACCCAGTACAGCTCATGGCGGATTATCTTACGATGCTTGAATTTAGTGCAGGCGAGAAGGTCGCGTACGTAGGTGATGGCAACAACATGACTCACTCGTGGCTCATGCTAGCTAGCAAACTTGGACTTGAGCTAAGAGTCGCCACGCCAAAAGGCTATGAGGTGGACGCTGAAATTTTAAAGATGGCTAATGAGAATGCGAAAATTTCAGGTGCGAAAATTTTTATCACAAATGATATAAAAGAAGCGGTAGATGGTGCCGATGTAGTGACTACGGACACTTGGGTATCAATGGGGCAAGAGGCCGAGAAAGAAAAGAGGCTAAAGGACTTTGCTGGATACTGCGTGGATGAAAATTTGATGAGCTTAGCTAAAAAAGACGCGATATTTTTGCACTGCTTGCCAGCTTATAGGGGCTACGAGGTGAGCGAGGCAGTTTTTGAGAAGCACGCAGATGAAATTTTTAGCGAGGCTGAAAATAGACTTCATGCCCAAAAAGGCGTGATGGTCTGGCTGGATGAGAGAAGAAGATGAGCAAAGAGAAAAATATATATGATGAGATAGATGAGATCGGCAATAACCTTGGGCTGAGTAGCCCTGAAAAGACGATCTTTGAGATAGTTTCAACCAAAAATCCAAATGAGCATATTTTAAATTTAAAAAGTGGCTCTTGGGACTCAAAAGAGCCGTGGTTTGGTATTGATGAAAATCAAAATTTACACACGGTAATCTCTGTAAAATCGCTTTCAGCTTTGATTGAAGCCTTAAAAGAGTCGCAAAAAGAAAATTTTGATCTAAGGCTTGAAAAGACGATCTGGCAAAATATTCCGGTTGATTTTAGCGATGTTTGGGTGGTTGCTATGGATGAGATAAAAAAGATCGCAAGCGATAAAAAAAGTAGGCAATTTAATATTGATCTTGACAAACTAGTAAAAAATATCAAAAAAGAGCACCCAAATTTATTTGTAGACATAAAAGAGGTGATTCAAATGGCAAGGAGTAGGGCAGATGATTGATTTTAGTGCTTATGTGAAGTATTCAAGGCCAGGGCCAAGATATACTAGCTATCCGACAGCACCAGAGTTTGGCGATAAATTTAGCTATGAAGCTTATATAAAAGAGCTTGAAAATCGTGATCTCAATCGACCGCTTTCGCTTTATTTACACTTGCCATTTTGCAGAAGTGCTTGTTATTTTTGTGGCTGTAATGTCATTTACACGAGCAAAGAGGACCGCAAAGAGAAATATATAAGATATATAGAAAAAGAGCTTGAAATTTTAGCTCGTCACCTGGATACCAGTGCTGAGGTCTTACAGATGCACTTTGGTGGCGGTACACCAACATTTTATAATGCCGCTCAGCTTGATGAGATCATCAAACTTATCAAAGCTAAATTTAAAAATTTCTCAAAAGAGGCTGAGATAAGTTGTGAGATAGATCCGAGATTTTTGACAAATGAGCAGCTTGATGTGCTCATATCTCATGGTTTTAACCGCATAAGCTACGGCGTGCAAGATTTTGATGAAAAGGTGCAAAAAGAAATTCATAGAATTCAGCCTTATGAGATCACCCAAAATGCTGTAAAAATGGCTAGGCAAAAGGGCATAAAATCAATCAATATGGACCTGATCTATGGCCTGCCGTATCAAAGCCTAGAGAGCTTTAAAAAGACGCTTGAACTAGCCCTCACACTTGATCCTGATAGACTTGCGGTATTTAACTACGCTCATGTGCCATGGATAAAAAAATCAATGCGTAAATTTGATGAAACCACATTGCCAAATCCAGAAGTGAAGCTTGAAATTTTAAAATTTACAGCTGAATTTTTAACTAAAAATGGCTATAAAATGATAGGAATGGATCACTTTGCAAAGCCAAACGATGAGCTTTTTGGTGCTCTTGCAAATGGTACTTTGCATAGAAATTTTCAAGGTTATACGACAAAGGGTGGCGCTGATCTTATTGGTATAGGCGTGACAAGTATCGGTGAGTGCAAAAGGCACTACGCACAAAATCATAAAGATATGGATGAGTATGAAAAGGCGATAGATAGTGGAAAGTTGCCATATGCAAAAGGAATTTATCTAAGCGATGAAGATTTACTTAGAAAGAGTGTGATTATGAACTTAATGAGTAATTTTGGGCTTGATATCAAAGCTATCGAGAATGAATTCCATATAAATTTCTTTGAACACTTTAAGGAAGAGCTTGAGGAGCTTAAAAATTTAAGTGAATTTGTCAATGTTACAGCAGATAAAATCAGCGTAAATGAAACTGGAACACTGATAATACGAAATATTGCAATGTGTTTTGATGAATATCTAAAGAAAATTCCCGAGAATTTAAGGCGTTTTTCTAAGACTATATAAAAATTATTTTTTTGTCATAAGATATTTAAAATGCATTTAATATTTCTTGGTGTATAATTCGTGTCAAAATTTAAGTATAGACTTAATAATAAAAAAAGGTAAAAGGATCTTAGTTATGAAAAAGATATTGGCAATTAGTGCTTTGGCAGCAACTGTACTGTCAGCTCAAGATGTTCCTTATAGGATTTTTCTAGCTTCATTTGCACAAGATGATAATCAGGCTAGAATCGACAGTGCTGTTAATAAAGTCAATAGCAAAATCTCTGACAGCAGACTAACTACAGGTATCTATGAGGTTGGTGGACGAAAATTTTTATATGTTGACACGACTCCAGTCTCTGAGGATGAAGCTAATAGTCTATTAGTTAAAGTTCAAAACGAATCAGGCTATAAAGATGCTTTAATGAGAGCAAAAGCACCTGTAGCTGATACTCAAATAACAAAAAAATCTAATATAGAACAAGCTATATCAGCTGAAGTAAAACCAGTAGCACAAGTTGATGAAGGAGTTTTGACTTTAGATCAAGTTATAAAGACTATTTTAAATGAAAATCCAAGTTTAAAAGCTACAGAATTTAACTATCTACAAGTTGGTAAAGATCTAAAAATAGCAAAAAATGCCTATTATCCAACACTTGACGCTGCTGCTAGAGTGGGATATGAGAAAAAACGTCTTGATGATGGAGTTTCTACAAGAAGAGGAGATGGAAGAATCTCTGGTACATCTCTAACCTTGGTTGAAAATTTATACAATGGTGGTGCTGATAAAAATAGAATAAATTCTCAAAGCGCAAGGCTTGATTCAGCTGCTTATTCGGTAGCACAAGCTGCAGATAGACTTACATTAAATGCTGCAAATGCTTACTTGCAAGTTCTTCAAACTAAGAGAATTTTAGACATTGAAGAAGAAAACGTAAAGAGTCACGAGGAAATTTATAGTCAAATTAAAGATAGAGCAAGATCAGGTTATGGTGTAGCTTCTGAAGAGAGACAAGCTGGATCACGCTATACTCTAGCTCAATCAAACTATACAGCTGCTAAAAATAACTATGAAGATGCACTTTCTACATTTGAGAAATTATATGGAAAAAAAGTTGCAGCTAAAAATTTAGTAATGCCTGAGTTTAGCCTTCCTTTGCCTAGCACAAAAGAGGCTGTTTATAATAAAGCAATTCTTTGCAACCCATCACTTTTGGTTCAAAAATCAAATATTGCTATGGCAGAGTCAGTTGTGAAAGAGAAAAATGCGCCATTCTTGCCAAAACTAGATCTTGTTGTATCTGGTGCGTATGATCATTCAAATGTTTTATATGACAATTATGAAGAACAAACATTCGACGCACTTTTAAGACTAAACTATAACCTTTACAATAAAGGTAATGATAAACTAGATAAAGAAAAAAGCCAACTTGCCGTTCAACAAGAGCAACAAACTTTGGATAATCTTGTAAGAGAACTTAAAGAATCTTTGGAATTTTCATGGCAAAATTATGTTCTTAACCAAGAAAAAATGGGATACTTAAATCAACACGTTGAGTATGCTAAAGCTACACTTGATGCTTATCAGGATGAATTTAGAATCGGTCGTCGCGATCTTATAAACTTGCTTGATGCTGAAAATGAATATAACTCTGCGTTAAAAGAGATTGCTACAACTGAGACAGCACTATCTTATGCAAAATACAGACTGTTAGATAATATGGGAATGATCTCAGATAGCTTTGAACCAGGTTTTGCAAAGAGATACATTCAAGGTGCTTGCAGCATTCAAAACGATTTAAGATAAAAATGTAAAAAGTAATGACCATGAGGGTCAAGACAAATTTTTGGACGCTTATTGTAAGCGTCCTTTTTTTATTATTAGCAAGTGCTATTGGAGATTTTATAAAATCAACAACTATAGCAAAGGTAGCTAAAATTTATGGAGAAGATGCAAGAAGAAGGGCTTCTGCTCTAAATTCTTTAATGACTTCATTGCAAGATGCAACTGAACAAGAGAAATTAATAAAAGTAAATGACTTTTTTAACTCTTTTAGATGGGTTGATGATATGCAGCTTTGGCACAAAAAGGATTATTGGGCTACTAGAATGGAATTTATAGGAAAAGGTGCTGGTGACTGCGAAGACTACGTTATCGCAAAATATTTTACACTAAAGCAGCTAGGAATTCCAACTCAAAAATTATACTTCACATATGTTAAAGCCTTAAGATACAATCAAGCTCATATGGTTTTAGCATACTATGATACACCAAAATCTATTCCATTAATTTTAGATAACATAAATGGTAAAATAAAAATCGCAACTCAAAGAACAGACCTTGTTCCAGTTTATAGTTTTAATGGTGATTCGCTATACTTGGCAAAACAAGAAGGTCTTGGTCAAGCAATACCAGGTGGAAATAAAAAACAAAATCCTAAGTGGATGGAACTAATAGATAGGATAGGAAAAGAGGATTTATGACGCTATTTAAACAAATTATGATCGCCGTGATAACTTTTGGTATCATGATTTTTATGGCTGTTGGCTACTTAAATTTTAAGAGCCTAAATGGATATATTAATGACCAGCTTGGTGAAAACGCAAGACATACAGCAAATTCGCTTGGACTTGCTTTAAAGCCTATTATCGATCCAGATGACATGTCCTTGGCTCAAACAATGATAAATTCTATGTTTGACAGCGGTAGATACAAGCTTATCAAGCTTGAAGATGTTGATGGCAAGGTTCTTATTGAAAATTCTCAACAAACTGTTGTTAAAGATATTCCTGAGTGGTTTTACAAAATAGCCAAGTTTGAAGCGCCAATAGCAGATAGCGAGATTATGACTGGCTGGGCAAAATTTGGCACGCTTTATGTTCAAGGTAGCACCGCACTTGCCTACAATGAGCTTTATACTAACTCAAAAAATATTTTTAATTTTCTTCTTCTAATGATAATTGTCACTCTTGTGGTGGCATATTTCGCTCTAAAAGCTATTTTTAGACCACTTATGAAGGTTCAAGATCAGGCTGAGGCCATACTTGATAATAAATTTATCATTCAAAAAAGAATTCCATTTACAGCCGATCTTAAAAAAATGGTTCTAGCTATGAACTCTATGGTTAGTAAGGTAAAAGACATTTTTGAGAGAGAGGCGGCCACACTCAGTAAATATCAAGAGCTTTTATATAAAGATACAATGAGTGGTACTAATAACAGAAGATTTTTTCAAACTAAATTTAGTGAGTATCTAGCTAGTGAAGAATATTCAAGTGGCGTTACTCTACTTGTTAGTTTTAAAGATCTAATAAATTTAAAAAGTACGCTTGGTTTTGAAAAATGGCAAAGCGTTGTAATGAAAATAGCTCAAATTTTACAAGAAAAATCAATCCATAATGATAAAAATGCGATTGTTGCAAGGCTTAACGATAATGATTTCATTGTACTTTCGTATGGTAGAAATTCATCAAATTTCTTGGCTCTATGTGATGAAATTATGAACGAGTTTAAAAAGCTTTATGCAAATTTTGCGCTAAATGATAGCGAGTATCCAGTAAATGCTGCGATAGTTGAGTATTCACCAAATACTGATATCAAGACACTTCTTACTTCAGCTGACGTTACATTGGCTAGCTCAAGACTTGCTGGAAGCTTTACATACAAGGTATTTAATGAAAATCAAAATACTTTAGTGATTGGTAAAGAGAAGTATAAAGAGCTTATTTTTGACTCAATAAAAGAGGATGAATTTAAATTCGCAGCTCAAAAGGTGATTGATCTTAATTCAAATTTTGAGCAGTATGAGCTTTATTTGAGGCTTGTTGATAAAGATGGTGTATGGCGTATGGCCTCATATTTCATGCCGATGGTAAATGAGCTAAATTTAGGTGCAATGCTTGATCTTCATATCTTAAATAGGGTAGCTAGAATTTTACCGGAGAATATCTTACCAAGTGGTAATTTAGCCATAAATTTAGGAAAAGAGATATTAAACTCAGATGAAAATTTTTCAAAACTTGAAGCTACACTTAAAAAGATAAGCCAAATTTCTAAATATAAAAACTATATAGAAATTCCAAATAAAGACGATATTAGCATAGAAAGTATAGTTAAGCTTACTAAAAAATTAAAAGAACTTGGCTTTGGATTTGGTTTTGACCACTTCGAGCTTAACGCAAAAGGTATCGAGAAACTAAAAGAATTTAACCCTGATTATGTAAAAATTCAGTCAAATGTCTTGATTGACTTCTTAAGTGATAAGTCAGGAGTAAACACAAAACAATCACTTGATGTTGTTTTAAGCTCAAAAGACATTATTTTGATCGCAATCGGCGTTGAAGGCGAAGAACAGAAGAAAAAGTTAATCGATCTTGGCATTAAAAATATGCAAGGAATTTATATAGATGAAATTAAGAACATTGGATGATAGATGCATAGTGATAAGATAAAAGATGAACTGCTTCAATGTTTGGTTATTTTTACCAAGCTTCATAATAATCCATACAGCGCCGATGCTTTAACTATTGGCTTGCCAGTAAAAGATGGCGATGAGATTGAGCTTTTTTCACTTAAAAGCTCAAGGTCTTTATTTTCTCGTGCTGCTTCTCGTGCTGGCTTTGCTTCTACCCTTGTAAGAAAAGATCTTGAACAAATCTCTCCTTTAGTTTTACCTTGCATTTTAATGCTTAGAGGTAAAAAAGCTTGCATCTTGCAATCTTTTAGTAAAGATAAAAAGACAGCAAATATCATAACACCAGAACTTTCAACTGGTACTAGCACGATAGAAATAAGTAAATTAAAAGAAGAATATTTAGGCTATGCATACTATCTAAAGCGCGAGTTTGTTCCAGAGGATACTAGCTCAACAAAGCTAATTGATGCTGGAAATGACCACTGGTTTTGGGGAACTCTAAAACGTTCAAAAAAGATTTATTTTGATGTTGTTCTTGCAAGTTTTATTATAAATTTATTTGTTCTTGCTAGTCCGCTTTTTACGATGAACGTATATGACCGTGTTGTGCCAAATAATGCGGTTGAGACACTTTGGGTCTTGGCACTTGGCGTAAGTGTAGTTTATGGCATAGATCTTTTCTTAAAATTTGTAAGATCATATTTTCTTGAGATTGCTGGTAAAAAGAGCGATATCATAATGAGCTCTATTTTATTTGAGCGCGTTATGGATATGAAATTTAGCAATAAACCAAAATCTGTTGGTTCTTTCGCTAGTAATCTAAAAGAGTTTGATACGGTTAGAAATTTCTTCTCATCAGCCTCATTGGCAGCTATTGTGGATCTTCCATTTGCGATCATTTTCTTGATAGTTACTTATTTTATAGGAAGCTATATCGTACTCGTGCCAATTGTTATTATGATAGCTATTTTATGTTATACGTTTTTTATAAAAGATCCACTTCAAAATGCCATTAAAAGTACATTTGAGGCTTCAGCTATAAAAAATGGAATTTTAATAGAGAGCCTTAGTAGTCTTGAAACCATCAAAACTCTTGGTGCTAGCGGACATATACAATGGAACTGGGAAGAGGCAACCGGAGAGATAGCAAATAGAAGCATTAAATCAAAAATTATCACAACTTCGATAACCACTGTTACATCTTTTTTAGTGCAATTAAATACTATTGCCATCATCGTTCTTGGCGTCTATATGATACAAGATACGCATCTTACAATGGGTGGTCTTATCGCTGCGGTTATGCTTAGCTCTCGTGCTATCGCTCCTATGGGACAGGTAGCTTCACTTGCTGCAAATTTTGAGCAGACAAAAACAGCCTATCAAAGTCTTAGTAAGATTATGCAAATGCCTGTTGAAAGGCCAGAAGGTAAAAAATTTGTTAGAAGAAATTCTTTTGATGGAAAGATTGAGTTTAAGAATGTAAGCTTTACATATCCAGATACCACAAAAGGTTCGCTTGATAGGATAAATTTTGTTATTCAGCCAGGTGAAAAAGTTGGCATTATAGGCAAAAATGGCTCTGGAAAAACTACTTTACAAAAGCTCATTTTGGGACTTTACTCACCAACTGAAGGCTCAGTGCTAATCGATGGTATTGATATTAATCAAATCGATCCAGCCGATCTTAGGCGAAATATCGGCTATGTTCCGCAAGATGTTGTGCTCTTTAAAGGAACGGTTAGAGAAAATATTGTTCAAAAAGCACCATATGTTGATGATATTCAGATTATAAAAGCAGCTAAAGTAAGCGGAGTTGATGAATATGTAAATGCTCATCCGCTTGGATTTGATATGCCAGTTTTTGAAAGAGGCGATGGCATAAGTGGTGGACAGCGTCAAAGCATAGCTGTGGCTAGGGCATTTTTGCTAGATAGTCCTATTATTTTGCTTGATGAGCCAACAAATTCTCTTGATAATACGGTTGAAAATAAGTTAAAAATAAATTTAAAGACAAATACAGCAAATAAAACGATGCTGCTTGTTACACATAGGACGTCGATGCTAGATCTTGTTGATAGACTTATAGTTATGGATAATGGCAAAATTTTATTGGACGGACCAAGAGATGAAGTTTTAGCAAGACTTAGTGGGAAGTGATCATGCAAGAAGATATCAAGAATAAACAAAATGAAAATCTAAAAACTGAAAAGAGATTAATTTCTGAAAATAGTATAAAAGAACAAGAGGAAGCTAGTAATAAAATTTTAAATAGTGTAGATGATATAAAGTCTAATCTTCAAACAAAAAATTATGATGCTTATGATTTGAAATTTATGTCAAGTCTTTCTGAGGCTGTTTTGGCTAAAGCCCCATCTACATCTAAAAAGATACTCTATACGGTTGCTATAACTATCTTTTGGCTTCTTGTTTGGGCTTCCTGGGCACAAATAGATGAGATCACAAGAGGTAGTGGTAAAATCATCCCGTCTGGAAAAAACCAAGCGATACAAAATCTCGAAGGCGGTATAGTCGATCAAATTTTTGTAAAAGAGGGTGATGAAGTCAAGAAAGATCAAATTCTAATAAGGCTAGATAATAAAAATTTTACGAGTAGTTATGGCGAGTCAAAACTAAGACTTGATGAACTTCAAGCAAAATTTATGAGACTTGATGCTGAGGCAAATGATAAGGAATTCGACTACGACGAAGCTAGAGATGCGAACAATAGTAAAGCCATAAGATACGAGCTAAGTCTGCATAATTCAAATATTGATCACTTAAATGAGCAAATAGGAATTCTAACAGAGCAGATCCATCAACGCCAAAGTGAGCTAAATGAGCTTAGAAATAAAATTTCTCAAACTCAAAATAGCTACAACCTTGTTTTAAAAGAAAAAGCTATCATGGAGCCTATCTTTAAAAAAGGTCTTGTTAGCGAGGTCGAGTATATCCAGCTTCAAAGACGCGTAAATGACCTAAAAGGCGAGCTTGACGCATCTGTGCTTGCCGTGCCAAGGGTCGAATCGACCATAAAAGAGGCAAAAAATAAGATAGAAGAGGCAAAGCTGGCATTTAAAAATAATGCAAAAAAAGAGCTAAATGAAGTTTCAGCAGAGATCGCAAGGATAAATGAGTCACAAATCAGCCTAAGTGATAGAGTAGAAAGAACATATGTAAGATCTCCAGTAAACGGTATTGTTAGTAAAATGATGGTTCATACAGTATCAGGAGTTATCAAGCCTGGAGAAAATATTGCGGAGATTGTTCCTCTTGAGGATAAGCTAGTAGCTGAAGTAAAAGTAAAGCCAGCTGATGTTGCATTTTTGAGGCCTGGGCTTGATACGATGGTTAAATTTACGGCCTATGATTTTAGTATTTACGGTGGTTTAAAAGGCAAAGTAACGCAGATTAGTGCCGATACAGAGACTAATGAAAAAACTGGCGAGAGCTATTATTTGGTCAGGATAGAAACTGAGAAAAATTATCTTGGTAGCGAAGAAAAACCGCTTAGAATAAAAGTTGGTATGATAGTCTCAGCTGATATCATTACCGGCAAAAAGACAATACTTGATTATTTATTAAAGCCTATTTTAAAGGCAAAACAAAATGCTTTAACGGAGAGGTAATGGGCAAGATCGCTTTTTATGATAAGAAATTCGGTGAATATGAGATTGAAAAATTTCAAAATTTACAAAATTTCTATCTCATAAAAGATGATCATTACTGCGATATAGTTAATGACGAAATTGAACGATTTAAATTTAGTGATTGTGAAATAGATTTTTTACAATTAGTAGATGTTGCTAGTAGACATAAAAAGCTATTTAAAAATCTAAAAATTTACGATGATATAGTAAGAAGTATTAAAATTTTAATAAAAGGCTATGACCAGAGTTTGGATAAATTTGACTTTGATCCCGGAATTTTAAATTTAAATACCCCTTATAAATATGCTATATCACAAGATTTTTTTGAAATGACTATTTTTTTAGAAGAAAAATCTTCTGTGGTTACTAAATTTTTCTCATCAATAGATTACAAGATACACAAAAACGGCGAAAGTCGTCATATAGAATTTTTTATAAATAATAAAAAAATTTATGAAAGAATCATATAAATAATCCAAGGAAAGGTAATGCAAGTTATTTTATTTACACAAAATAGTGCATTAAACAATATTTGGAGAAGCTATTTTACTGGCAATAGTGATGTGAAATTTATACATAATAGAAAAGAGTTTTTTTCTCATATAAATGATGATGTTGATATTATAGGCATTGATATTGATGTTTTTAAAGATAATATTGATGATGTTATAAAAAATATAATTGAAGAATCACCAAATATAAAAATACTCATACTCTCAAATAGACCAACGATAAACGAAGGCAAGCATCTGCTTACGCTTGGAATCAAGGGCTATGCAAATTCTCACATGAGGAAGACTCACTTTGAAGATGCTTTTGAAACTATTTTCAATGGAAATATATGGCTTTACCAAGAATTTGTTCAGGCAATGATTAGTGAGCTAACCGGCTCATATATTAATAGCGAAAGTGAAAAGGTAGACAAAAAGACCGACCTCTCTGAGCTTAGTTCAAGGGAAAGAGAAATTGCAGATTTAATCTATCAGGGTCTAACAAATAGTGAAATTTCAGAAAAAACAGGTATTACACTAAGAACAGTTAAAGCACATACAAGCTCGATTTATAGTAAGCTAAATGTAAAGGATAGAATAGGGCTTGTGCTTTTGATGAAGCAGCTTGACGCATAAAGTCTTGATTTATTTTTGTGATAAATTTAAGGCCCTTCTTCAAAAACTATAAATTTTTATACATGCGCCCATAAGAAATACATACATAACTTTTACTAGCTGAAGAATATAATAAATATAAAATTTGAAATAAAAAAAGATTTGCTAAAATCTTAAATAAAAAAATTCTAGCAAATTTATCAATAGCCGAGATAAGAAACCAGAAACTTTAGTCTTCCAAATCGATATCTACTTTTTCAACATTTGTTATGATGTCTTTTGTATTTTTTTCGATATCGTGTTTATTTTTTTCAATAAGTGATCTATTTTGTCCAATCAAATCCCTATTTTCTTTAATGCCATCACTATTTTGTTCAATTAATTTGCTAAGAGTTGATATTCTTTTCTCATAACGTATCATTAGAAAATAAATTACATAAATTAGTAATAAAATTATTGCCCAAGGTAAAAATTGCATATTAAATCCTTATATATTTTTGTAATTATAGAAATTTTAGCTTTTAAAAAAAATAAAACCATAAAAATTATACATATTTTATAAATACTTAATGGTGTATTACTGATTTAAATGTAATAAAAATTTGTATTTTTAAATGGCTGTATTTTATGGTTTTAATTTTTATGAATTTTTTTAAAATTTCCCTTGACTTTTACATTGTTTTGATATATAATTGCCACTTCACAAAATAGGTGCTGGTGTAGCTCAGTTGGTAGAGCTACTGCCTTGTAAGCAGTGGGTCGGCGGTTCAAGTCCGTTCACCAGCTCCATTTTTGTAACAGTGTTTGACCAGAAAATACCAAAATAGTTTATTAATGTTTAAGGTGAGATACTCAAGCGGCCAACGAGGGCAGACTGTAAATCTGCTGACTATGTCTTCCGTGGTTCGAATCCACGTCTCACCACCATTGTTATGCGGGAGTAGCTCAGTTGGCTAGAGCATCAGCCTTCCAAGCTGAGGGTCGCGGGTTCGAGCCCCGTTTCCCGCTCCAAAATTTGGGAAAATAAACTGGGAGCTGTATCTAGATTTTACTAAACACAGTTATTCCTTACTTTATTTTCAAAATTTTTAGTTGTTTGTATTATTTAATTGGAATCATCTCTGCCAAGCGTTTTTCGCTCATATGGCTCAGAGGTAGAGCACTTCCTTGGTAAGGAAGAGGTCGCGGGTTCAAGTCCCGCTATGAGCTCCACTGGTTAATATGATTTTATTATGATTATACAAATTTGGTATGAAAAAAGACATATATCACATACGGAGGAAAAGATGGCTAAAGAAAAATTTTCACGTAACAAGCCGCACGTAAACATAGGCACTATTGGTCACGTAGACCATGGTAAAACTACATTAACAGCTGCAATATCTGCTGTTCTTTCACGCAAGGGACTTGCTGAGCTAAAGGATTATGATAATATTGATAATGCTCCAGAAGAAAAAGAGCGTGGTATTACAATTGCTACTTCACATATTGAGTACGAGACAGAGAAACGCCACTATGCTCACGTTGATTGCCCTGGTCACGCCGACTATGTAAAAAATATGATTACAGGTGCCGCACAAATGGATGGAGCTATTTTGGTTGTTTCTGCAGCTGATGGCCCAATGCCACAAACTAGAGAGCATATTTTATTATCACGCCAAGTTGGTGTTCCATATATTGTTGTTTTCATGAACAAAGCTGATATGGTTGATGATGCTGAGTTACTTGAATTGGTCGAAATGGAAATCCGCGAGTTACTTAATGAGTATAATTTCCCAGGCGATGATACACCTATTGTTTCTGGTTCAGCGCTTAAAGCTCTTGAAGAGGCAAAAGCTGGTCAAGATGGTGAATGGTCGGCAAAAATTATGGAATTAATGGATGCAGTTGATAGCTATATTCCAACTCCAGTTCGTGCGACAGATAAAGACCTTCTTATGCCGATTGAAGATGTTTTTTCGATTTCAGGTCGTGGTACAGTTGTAACTGGTAGAATCGAAAAAGGTGTTATAAAAGTTGGTGACACAATTGAGATTGTTGGTATTAAGCCAACTCAAACAACAACAGTTACTGGTGTTGAAATGTTTAGAAAAGAGATGGATCAAGGCGAAGCTGGTGATAATGTTGGCGTTCTTCTCCGTGGTACTAAGAAAGAGGATGTTGAGCGTGGTATGGTTCTTTGCAAGCCTAAATCAATTACCCCTCATACAAAATTTGAAGGCGAAGTCTATATCTTGACAAAAGAAGAAGGTGGTCGCCATACTCCTTTCTTTAATAACTATAGACCACAATTCTATGTAAGAACAACTGATGTTACTGGTTCAATTACGCTTCCAGAAGGAACAGAGATGGTTATGCCAGGTGATAATGTAAGAATTTCTGTTGAATTGATTGCTCCAGTAGCACTTGAGGAAGGCACTCGTTTTGCTATCCGTGAAGGTGGTAGGACTGTTGGTTCAGGTGTTGTTTCAAAAATACTTGGTTAATTTATAAAAATTTGTCAAAGGGAGAACATTCCCTTTGATATTTTGAAAAGGACTTATATGAGAATTAAAATTGGTTTAAAATGCTCTGAAAGTGGTGATATAAATTATACAACAACTAAAAATAGTAAAACTACTACAGATAAAGTTGAGCTTAAAAAGTATTGCCCAAGATTAAAAAAACATACTATACATAAAGAAGTTAAATTAAAAAGTTAATTAAGAAGCTATTAGGGCAATAGCTCCAACGGTAGAGCGCTGGATTCCAAATCCAATGGTTGGGGGTTCGAATCCCTCTTGCCCTGCCACGACTAAGGTTAAGGTTATGGAGAAAATTATAAATTATATTAAGCTTTCTAAATTGGAAATAATGAAGGTTATCTATCCTACAAAAGAACAAATTAGAAATGCTTTTTTTGCAGTTTTTATCGTAGTTGCTGTTGTATCACTTTTTTTAGCTCTTGTCGATGTTATTATGTCCTTTGTTCTATCTAAAGTTATATAATATAAGGAAAAGTAATGTCACATAAATGGTATGCTATACAGACTTACGCTGGAAGCGAAATGGCAGTAAAAAGAGGAATTGAAAATTTAGTAAAAGATCATGGAATAGAAGATCAGCTAAAAGAAGTTATAGTTCCTACAGAAGACGTAATTGAAATAAAAAATGGCAAGCAAAAAATCAACGAAAGAACTCTTTATCCAGGTTATGCTTTTGCATGCTTAGACCTTGATACAGCTCTTTGGCACAGGATTCAATCTTTACCAAAAGTTGGACGTTTTATTGGTGAAGCTAAAAAACCTACACCATTATCTGAAAAGGATATTAATACTATTTTGGAAAAAGTTCAAAAAAGAGCTGCGCCAAAACCTAAGATATTCTTTGAGGATGGTGAGAGTGTTCGTATAACAGAAGGTCCTTTTGCTAACTTTACAGGTATTGTTGAAGAATATGACATGATACATGGAAAACTTAGGCTTAATGTTTCTATTTTTGGTAGAAGCACCCCTGTTGATATTTTGTATTCACAAGTTGAGAAGATAATTTAAGGAGCAAGAAATGGCTAAAAAAGTTATAGGTGAAATAAAATTACAAATTGCTGCAACAAAAGCAAACCCTAGTCCGCCGGTTGGTCCAGCTCTTGGACAAAAAGGTGTTAATATTATGGAATTTTGTAAAGCCTTTAATGAGAGAACAAAAGATATGGTTGGGTTTAATATTCCAGTTGTTATAACTGTTTATGCTGATAAAAGTTTTACATTTATCACAAAACAGCCTCCTGCTACAGATCTTATTAAAAAGGCTGCAGGTATAACAAAAGGAACTGATAATCCTTTAAAAAATAAAGTAGGCAAATTGACAAAAGCTCAAGTTCTAGAAATAGTTGAGAAAAAACTTGTTGATTTGAATACAAATGATAAAGAGCAAGCAGCCAAGATTATTGCTGGTTCAGCTCGCTCAATGGGTGTCGAAGTAGTAGACTAAAGCCTTTACCGTCAGGTTGATTAGCAAAAGACGGAAGCAATATATATGCGGAGAAATTTATGGGAAAAACTAGTAAGAGATTTCAAGAATTGCTCAAAAAAGTAGAGCAAGATAAAATTTATAACCTTAGTGAGGCTATTGATACAGTCAAAACTCTAGCTTCTGCTAAATTTAATGAAACAGTTGAGATTGCATTAAAATTAAATGTTGATCCAAGACATGCTGATCAAATGGTTCGTGGTTCAGTAGTTTTACCAGCTGGTACAGGTAAAACTGTAAGAGTTGCTGTTATTGCTAAAGATGCTAAAGCTGATGAGGCAAAAGCAGCTGGTGCTGATATTATTGGTGCAGATGATTTAGTCGAAGATATTCAAAAAGGCATAATGAATTTTGATGTTCTTATAGCTACTCCAAATTTAATGGGTCTTGTAGGTAAGGTCGGTAGAATTTTAGGACCAAAAGGATTAATGCCAAACCCAAAAACTGGCACAGTTACAATGGATGTTGCACAAGCTGTTAACAATGCAAAAAGCGGTCAAGTAAATTTCCGTGTTGATAAGCAAGGAAATATACATGCAGGCCTTGGTAAAGTTAATTTTACTAAAGAACAATTAAATGAAAATATTTCAACATTTATTAAAGCGATCAATAAACATAAGCCTGCAACTGCAAAGGGTAGATATGTTAAAAATGCTTCGTTGTCTTTGACAATGAGCCCATCTATAGCTCTTGATACTCAAGAAGTTATGGATTTAAAATAAAACTAAAAATTAAAATTTATATCTTAGATTGGAGATAGCCGAGGCCATTGGGCTTAATTGATTCGACCCGCTCTGCTTGAAATTACCGGTCGGAAAGGAGAAAAAGTGACACGTAACGAAAAAACTGAAGTTGTTGCAAAATTAGAGAGTGAATTTAAAACTGCTGAAGCTATTGTAGTTTGTGACTATCGTGGCCTTTCAGTAAAGAAACTTGAAGTTTTAAGAAATTCTGCTAAAGAACAAAATGTAAAAGTTCAGGTTATTAAAAATACTCTTGCAAATATTGCTCTTAAAAATTCTGATAAAGTCGGAATGGAACTCAAAGATACAAATATCTATCTTTGGAGCGAAGATCAATTAGCAGTAACTAAAGTAGCCGCAAAATTTGAAGAGTCTAATACTGATCTTTTCAAAATAAAAACAGCTTATATTGATGGCGAAGTTGCTAGCGTTGATAAAGTTAAAGCTCTATCTAAAATGCCTAGCCGTGATGAGCTTATTGCGATGCTTTTACAAGTTTGGAATGCGCCAATTCAAAATTTCACAATTGGTTTGAATGCGCTTAAAGAGAAAAAAGAACAATCAGCTTAATTTAAATTAAAAAAATAATAAGGATTAAAAATGGCAATTACTAAAGAAGATGTATTAGAGTTTATATCTAATCTTTCTGTACTTGAGCTTAGTGAACTTGTAAAAGAGTTCGAAGAGAAATTTGGTGTTAGCGCAGCTCCTGTAATGGTAGCTGGTGGTGCTGTTGCAGCAGGCGGTGCAGCAGCTGCAGCAGAGGAAAAAACAGAATTTAACATTGTTTTGGTTGATTCTGGTGATAAGAAAATCAATGTTATTAAAGTTGTTAGAGCGCTTACTGGTCTTGGTCTTAAAGAAGCTAAAGATGCAGTTGAGGGAACACCATCTGTTCTTAAAGAAGGCGTTAGCAAAGATGAGGCTGAGGCAGCTAAAAAAGAGCTTGAAGAAGCTGGTGCTAAGGTTGAACTTAAATAATTTTTTATTATTTGAGCTTAATATTTCAAGAGAGGGCAAAGGCTCTCTCTTTTTTAAATTTTAGATGCCTTGTTAAAAGGCTATACTTTTCTTTCAAAATTACCACGAGGTAGATGCAATGTTAAATAGCTTATACTCAGGAAATCGTCTTAGAGTTGACTTCTCTAATGTCGTTAAAGAGATAGACGTTCCGAACCTACTACAACTACAAAAAAAGAGCTTTGATAATTTTTTAAATCTAAATAACAATCAAACTGAAAGCGGTATCGAAAAAGTTTTTAAGTCGATTTTCCCTATACATGATCCGCAAAATCGTTTGACTTTAGAGTATGTTGGCTCAGAAATTGGAAAACCAAAATATACGATCAGAGAGTGTATAGAAAGAGGTCTTACATACTCTGTAAATTTAAAGATGAAAATACGTCTTATCGTTCATGAGAAAGATGATAAGACAGGTGATAAAGTCGGTGTTAAAGATATAAAAGAACAAGAAATTTTTATACGCGAAATTCCACTAATGACTGATAGAATTTCATTTATTATAAATGGTGTTGAGCGCGTTGTTGTAAATCAACTCCACAGAAGTCCAGGTGTTATTTTTAAACAAGAAGAGAGCGCGACTGTTGCAAATAAATTAATTTATACAGCTCAAATAATACCTGATCGTGGCTCTTGGCTACATTTCGAATATGACACAAAAGATATTTTATATGTTAGGATAAATAAACGTAGAAAAGTGCCAGTAACTATATTATTTAGGGCGCTTGGATATAAAAAGCAAGACATCATTAAGTTGTTTTATCCAATACAAAATTTAATTATTAAAAATAACAAATTCTTAACTCTTTTTAATCCTGAAGATTATTTGGGAAGAGTTGAATATGATATAAAAAACGAAGATGGAGAAATTCTTCACCAAGCGGGCAAGCGTCTTACTAAGAAAAAAGCTGACAAGTTGATCGAGGATGGAGTAAAATTTGTTGAATACCCAGTTGAAGCACTTATTGGTAGATATTTGGCAAACCCTGTAATAAATACAGAGAGTGGAGAAATTTTATATGATACACTATCTGCTCTTGACGAGAATAAACTTGCAAAGATTTTAGCTGAGTATGAAAGTATTGAGATTATAAATAACTCTGCTGCTGGTGTTGATGATGCGATTATAAATTCTTTCATAGCTGACAACGATATGCTTAAGGTTTTAAAACAAACTGAGGGCGTGGATGACGAAAATGATCTTGCGGCTATTAGAATTTATAAGGTCATGAGACCAGGAGAGCCAGTCGTTAAAGAGGCTGCAAAGAGTTTTGTAAATGATATGCTATTTAACCCTGAGAGATACGATTTAACAAAAGTTGGTCGTATGAAAATGAATCATAAGCTCTCTCTTGATGTGCCAGAATACGTTACTTTACTAACAAGCGAAGATATCATAAAAACTGCGAAATATCTTATAAAAGTTAAAAACGGACAAGGTCACATTGATGACCGAGATCACCTTGGCAACCGCCGTATAAGGTCAATCGGTGAGCTACTTGCTAGCGAACTTCACCTCGGTTTTGTAAAGATGCAAAAGGCAATCCGCGACAAATTTACAAGCTTAAGTAATAATACCGAAGAAATTATGCCATACGATCTCATTAACCCAAAAATGATTACTGCAACAATTATGGAATTTTTCACAGGTGGACAGTTAAGCCAGTTTATGGATCAGACAAACCCACTTAGCGAAGTTACTCACAAGCGCCGTCTATCTGCGCTTGGCGAGGGTGGCTTAGTAAAAGAGCGTGCTGGCTTCGAGGTGCGTGACGTTCACCCAACCCACTACGGCAGAATTTGTCCGGTTGAGACTCCAGAAGGTCAAAATATTGGTCTTATCAATACGCTTTCAACCTATGCAAAAGTGAATGATCTTGGCTTTGTTGAAGCGCCTTACAAAAAAGTTGTAGATGGCAAAGTGACTGATGAGATAGTTTACTTAACCGCAACTCAAGAAGAGGGCAATGTTATAGCTCCGGCATCAACTAAACTTGATGAAAATGGACACATTGTTGAGGACTTGATTGAGGTTAGAAAAGATGGCGAGATGATGCTTGCCCGTAGAGAAGATGTTGCTTTGATCGACCTTTGTTCTGGTATGATAGCTGGTGTTGCGGCTTCACTTATTCCATTCCTAGAGCATGATGATGCTAACCGTGCTCTCATGGGCTCAAACATGCAACGTCAGGCAGTCCCACTACTTCGCTCAACTGCTCCTATTGTTGGAACAGGTATGGAGAGCGTTATCGCAAGAGATGCATGGGAAAGTGTAAAAGCAAGACGTAGTGGTGTGGTTGAAAAGGTTGATAATAAAAATATATTTATTTTAGGCGAAGACGAAGCTGGTCCATATATCGATCACTACTCTTTGGAGAAAAATTTAAGAACAAACCAAAATACGACTTTTTCTCAACATCCGACAGTTAAAAAAGGTGATGAGATCGTTGCTGGTCAAATAATCGCTGACGGCCCAAGCATGGAAAAAGGCGAGCTAGCTATCGGTAAAAATGCACTAATTGCATTTATGCCTTGGAATGGCTACAACTACGAGGACGCGATCGTCATTAGCGAAAAAATGATACGTGAAGATGCTTTTACAAGTGTCCATATCTATGAAAAAGAGATCGAGGCTCGTGAGTTAAAAGACGGGGTTGAGGAGATAACAAAAGATATACCAAACGTCAAAGAAGAGGAGCTTATGCACCTTGATGAGAGTGGTATTGTCAAAATTGGTACAGAGATCAAGCCTGGCATGATCCTTGTTGGTAAAGTATCTCCAAAAGGCGAAGTTAAGCCAACTCCAGAAGAAAGATTGCTACGTGCGATTTTTGGTGAAAAGGCTGGTCACGTTGTAAATAAATCGCTCTACGCTTCAGCTTCGATGGAAGGCGTGGTTGTTGATGTTAAAATTTTCACCAAAAAAGGATATGAAAAAGATAGCAGAACGAACAAAGCTTACGAAGAAGAGAAGACTCTTTTAGAAAAAGAACATCATGATAGACTACTTATGCTAGACCGCGAAGAGATGCTAAAAGTTACAGCACTTCTTTCTAAAAATCCACTAGCAAGTGATCAAGAGGTAAATAAAAAAGAGTATAAGAAAGGCTCAAAGATCAATAAGGCTGATCTTGAAAATATAAATAGATTTACCCTAAATGCTATCGTTAAAAGCTTTTCAAAAGATATCCAAAAGAAATATGACGAGCTAAAGAATTACTTCCAAAATGAAAAGAAAAAGCTCAAAGAAGAGCACGATGCTAAGATAGAAATTTTAGAAAAAGATGACATTTTACCAAGCGGTGTTGTTAAACTTGTAAAAGTTTACATAGCTACAAAACGCAAACTAAAAGTCGGCGATAAGATGGCTGGACGTCACGGTAACAAAGGTATTGTTTCAAATATAGTAAGAGAAGTTGATATGCCGTATCTTCCAAGTGGTCAAATCGTAGACATCGTGTTAAACCCACTTGGTGTTCCAAGCCGTATGAATATTGGTCAAATTTTAGAGAGCCATCTTGGTCTTGTTGGTTACCGCTTGGGCGAACAAATCAATGAAATTTTTGAAACTAAAAAAGGCGAGTGGATAAAAGAGCTAAGAGCTAAGATGATAGAGATAGCAGGTGTTGCTAAGCTAATGGACGCTAAAAAAGCTCTTGGTAAGATGAGCGATGAGAAGCTTCTTGAATATGCAAAAGATTGGAGTAATGGCGTAAGATTTGCAACTCCGATTTTTGAAGGCGTTAAGGCTGACGAATTTGCAAAACTATTTGAGATGGCAAAGATAGATAGCGATGGTAAAACTGAGCTATACGATGGACGCACAGGCTCAAAGATAAGAGAACGTGTTAATGTTGGTTGTATGTATATGCTAAAACTTCACCACTTGGTTGATGAAAAAGTTCACGCAAGAAGCACTGGACCATATAGCCTTGTTACACAGCAACCTGTCGGCGGTAAGGCGCTATTTGGTGGTCAAAGGTTTGGTGAGATGGAGGTTTGGGCACTTGAGGCTTATGGTGCCGCTCATACACTAAGAGAGATGCTAACTGTAAAATCAGATGATGTTGAGGGAAGACTTTCTGCTTACAAAGCTTTAACAAGAGGTGAAAACGTTCCTGAGACTGGTATCCCTGAGACGTTCTTTGTTCTAACAAACGAGCTAAAATCACTAGCTCTTGATGTAGAAGTATATGATGAGGATGAGACAAATGAAACTAACTAATTTAAAACCAGTTGAGATAAAAGAAGAGCATAGACCTCGTGATTTTGAAGCTTTTCAACTTCGTTTAGCAAGTCCTGAGAAGATAAAATCTTGGAGTTATGGCGAAGTTAAAAAACCAGAAACTATCAACTACCGCACACTAAAACCTGAGCGTGACGGCTTGTTTTGTGCGAAAATTTTTGGACCGATCCGTGATTACGAGTGCCTTTGTGGCAAATATAAAAAGATGCGTTATAAAGGCATCAAGTGCGAAAAGTGCGGTGTTGAAGTAACAACATCTAAAGTTCGCCGCTCTCGCATGGGTCATATCGAGCTTGTAACTCCAGTGGCTCACATCTGGTATGTAAATTTCTTACCAAGCCGTATTGGTGCACTTCTTGGTATTAAGATGAAAGACCTTGAGCGTGTACTTTACTATGAGGCATACATTGTTGATAATGCTGGCGAAGCTTATTACGACAATGAAAATTCTAAAAAAGTTGAGAAATACGACGTTTTAAATGAAGAGCAATATCAAAGCCTAGCTTCAAGATACGAAGAGACTGGTTTTACAGCTAGAATGGGTGGCGAGGTCATCTATGACATGCTAGCTGAGCTTGATTTGATGGAAATTTTAAATCAGCTAAAAGAAGAGATGGAGTCTACAAATTCTGAGGCCAAGAAAAAGACTATCGTAAAACGCCTAAAAGTTATCGAGAGTTTTTTAAATTCAGGTAACCGCCCAGAGTGGATGATGATAACAAATTTACCAGTTCTTCCACCTGATCTTAGACCGCTAGTCAGCCTTGATGGTGGTAAATTTGCTGTTTCAGACGTAAATGACCTATATCGCCGTGTAATAAACAGAAATAGCCGTCTAAAACGTCTGCTTGAGCTTGATGCACCTGAGATCATTATTAGAAATGAAAAGAGAATGCTTCAAGAAGCTGTTGATGCGCTATTTGATAATGGCCGCAGAGCAAATGCAGTAAAAGGTGCAAATAAGCGCCCACTAAAATCACTAAGTGAGATCATCAAAGGTAAGCAAGGTCGCTTCCGTCAGAATTTGCTAGGTAAGCGTGTTGACTTCTCTGGACGTTCTGTTATCGTCGTTGGTCCAAAGCTAAAGATGGATCAGTGCGGTCTTCCAAAGAAAATGGCTCTAGAACTATTTAAGCCACATTTACTTGCTCGCCTTGAAGAAAAGGGCTATGCGACAACCGTTAAGCAAGCTAAAAAGATGATAGAAGATAAGACAAATGAGGTTTGGGAGTGCCTAGAAGAGGTCGTTAAAGACTATCCAGTTATGCTAAACCGTGCTCCAACACTTCACAAGCTTTCTATCCAGGCATTTCACCCAGTGCTTGTTGAGGGCAAGGCTATCCAACTTCACCCACTAGTTTGTGCGGCGTTCAACGCAGACTTTGACGGTGACCAAATGGCTGTTCATGTGCCACTATCACAAGAGGCTATCGCTGAGTGCAAAATTTTAATGCTTAGCTCAATGAACATCTTGCTTCCTGCAAGCGGTAAGGCTATCACAGTTCCTTCACAAGATATGGTTTTAGGAATTTACTATTTAAGCCTAGAGAGAAATGACGAAAAAGGCGCAAATAAAATTTTCTCAAGCGTTGATGAAGTAATGATCGCTGAAGAGGCTAATACTCTTGGTCTTCATGCTAAAATCAAGACTATGGTTGATAATAAGATCATCTTTACGACGGCTGGTCGCTTGATTTTAAGAGCTATACTTCCTGATTTTGTTCCTGAAAATATGTGGAATAAGATCATGAAGAAAAAAGACATTGCAAATTTGGTTGATTATGTTTATAGAAATGGCGGTCTTGAAGTAACGGCTGACTTTCTTGATAAGCTTAAAAATTTAGGCTTTAGATATGCGACAAAAGCAGGAATTTCTATTTCTATTGCTGATATCATCGTGCCAGATAGCAAGCAAAAATATATTGACGAAGCTAAGAAAAAAGTTCGCGAAATTCAAAAACAATACGGCGCTGGTCTTTTAACAGATAGTGAGAGATATAACAAGATCATTGATATCTGGACAGACACAAACAACAGCGTTGCAAGCGAGATGATGAAGCTTATCCAAAACGATAAAGGTGGATTTAACTCAATTTATATGATGGCGGACTCAGGTGCGAGAGGTAGTGCAGCACAAATTCGTCAGCTAGCTGGTATGCGTGGTCTTATGGCAAAACCTGACGGTTCGATCATTGAAACGCCGATCATTTCAAACTTCCGTGAAGGTCTAAATATAATGGAGTACTTTAACTCAACCCACGGAGCTAGAAAAGGTCTTGCAGATACAGCGCTAAAAACCGCCAACGCTGGTTACCTAACAAGGAAGCTAATCGACGTTGCTCAAAACGTTAAAGTCACAATGCACGACTGCGGTACGCACGAGGGCGTTGAGATCACAGACATCACAGAGAGTGGCGAGCTAATAGAGAGCCTTGAAGAAAGAGTATTAGGCCGTGTTTTAGCAGATGATGTGATCGATCCTATAACTAATGAAATTTTATTTAGCGAAGGCACATTACTTGATGAAGAAAAAGCTAGAGCTATAACAGAAGCTGGCATAAAATCAGTGAGCATTAGAACGCCTATTACGTGCAAGGCACCAAAAGGTGTTTGTGCAAAATGCTACGGCTTAAACTTGGGCGAGGGCAAACTTGTAAAACCAGGTGAAGCAGTTGGCATTATCTCAGCTCAGTCTATCGGTGAGCCAGGTACACAGCTAACGCTAAGAACATTCCACATCGGTGGTACGGCTTCTACTGAGCAACAAGATCGTCAAGTAATCGCCCAAAAAGAAGGTTTTATCAGATATTACAACCTTAATACTTATGATAACGGCGATAAGAAGATCGTTGCAAATAGAAGAAGCGCGGCTGTACTACTTGTTGAGCCAAAGATTAAATCAACGATTGACGGCAAAATAGAGATCGAATATGCCCACGAAGATGTAAATATCGTGATAAAAGGTAAAAAAGAAGAGGTTAAATATACAATTAGAAGAAATGATCTTGCTAAGCCAAATGAATTAGCTGGTGTTAGCGGAAAGATCGAAGGAAAGATGTATATACCTTATGTAAGTGGCGATAAAGTAAAAGAGAATGAAAGTATCGTTGAGATTATAAAAGAGGGTTGGAATATCCCAAATCGTATCCCATACGCTAGTGAACTTAAAATTTCAGACGGAGATCCGGTAACTCGTAAAATTTTAGCTGACGCAAATGGTGTAGTTAAATTTTTCATATTAAAAGGTGATTATCTTGATAGGGTTAAAGATATCAAAAAAGGTCACAAAGTAACTGAAAAAGGTTTCTTTGTAGTTGTTTCTGATAAAGATGGACGTGAGGCGGTTCGCCATTATATCCCAAGAAATTCTATCATCCAAGTTTCTGATAATGATGCAGTTGAGAGAGCGACAGTAGTTTCGTTACCTGAAAAAGATGATAAGTTGATTATTGCTGAGTGGGATCCATACTCAACTCCAACTATTGCTGAAGAAGCCGGTGTGGTTAGTTTTGAGGATATTGAGCCAGGATACAGCGCTACTGAGCAAGCAGATGAGGCGACTGGACAAAGACGTCTTGTTATCAACGAGTATTTGCCAAGCGGTGTAAAACCTGCGATTATTATCGCTACTAAAAAAGGAAATTTAATCAAGTATCCGCTTGATCCAAAAACTGCGATCTTTGTCTCAAGTGGCGATGAAGTAGCTCAGGCTGATATTTTGGCCAAGACCCCAAAAGCTGTTGCTAAGTCAAAAGATATTACCGGCGGTCTTCCAAGAGTTAGTGAGCTATTTGAAGCAAGACGCCCTAAAAATACAGCTATCGTTGCAGAGATTGATGGTGTGGTTAGATTTGATAAGCCACTTCGCTCAAAAGAGCGCATAATCATCCAAGCTGAAGATGGCACAACTGCTGAGTATTTGATCGAGAAAAGTCGTCAGATACAAGTAAGAGACGGGGAATTTGTCCATGCTGGCGAGAAACTAACTGATGGGCTAATCTCAAGCCACGATATTTTAAGAATTCTTGGCGAAAAAGCGCTTCATTATTATTTGATTAGCGAGATTCAACAAGTTTATCGTCGCCAAGGTGTTGCGATTGCAGATAAACATATCGAGATCATCGTCTCTCAAATGCTTCGCCAAGTCAAAATCGTCGATAGCGGAAATACAAATTTCATAGTTGGCGATATGGTTTCAAGAAATAAATTTAAAGAAGAGAATGAGCGCATCATGAACATGGGCGGTGAACCAGCTATTGCTGAGCCGATCCTATTAGGTGTTACAAGAGCGGCTATCGGAAGTGATAGTGTGATCTCTGCTGCATCGTTCCAAGAGACAACTAAGGTCTTAACAGAAGCATCGATTGCTGCTAAATTTGACTATCTTGAGGATCTAAAAGAGAACGTTATCCTTGGACGTATGATCCCAGTTGGAACTGGTTTTTATAAGGATAAAAAAGTAAAAATCAAAGAAAACTAATACTTCAAGCCCCTATTTTTGGGGCTTAACCTCTTTATAGAATTAAATCAATTAAAAATTTACAAGCTATTAATTATCACCTAATAAAATCCTTATCTTTAAATCACATCATGGAGAATTTATGAAAAACGTTGATCTTGGACTTTTATTTATACGTTTAGGACTTGGTATCTGCCTTTTTATGCATGGTTTTGGTAAAATTTTACATGGACTTAGTGGGGTAAAAGGTATATTAGTAAATGCTGGTTTACCTGGATTTTTGGCATATTTTTCTTACCTTGGAGAGGTCTTAGCGCCAATTATGTTAATTATTGGTTTTTATTCAAGGGTAGGCGCTATCCTAGTTTTAGGTACTAGTATTACTATTTTATACTCGTACTATGGATTTGCAAATTTATTTGCATTAAACGAGGTTAATGGATTTAAATCAGAGCTTATTTACCTTTATATTACTATTTCACTTTGTATTCTTTTGATAGGTAGTGGTAAATATGCTGTCAAGCAAGACTAATACAAAATAAAGACAGCAGAGTTTTTATAATATCAAGAATTAGATGAGTAAGTCTAACTTATTAACCGTTATTTAAGTTTATTTTAAATAAAATTAGGTCTTTTTAATAAATTTAGTTGAAAGGAATTATTGTGCCAACCATAAATCAATTGGTCAGAAAAGAACGCAAGAAAGTGACTGTTAAGTCAAAATCTCCAGCGTTAAAAGAGTGCCCTCAAAGAAGAGGAGTTTGCACTAGGGTTTATACTACAACTCCTAAAAAACCAAACTCAGCTTTGAGGAAAGTTGCCAAAGTCAGGCTAACAAGCGGTTTTGAAGTCATCAGCTATATCGGCGGTGAAGGTCATAACCTACAAGAACACAGTATCGTTTTAGTTCGCGGCGGTAGGGTTAAAGACTTACCAGGTGTTAAATATCACATCGTTCGTGGTGCACTTGATACTGCTGGTGTTGCAAAAAGAACAGTTTCTCGTTCTAAATATGGTGCTAAACGCCCTAAAGCTGGCGCTGCAGCTGCAACAAAAAAGTAAAAATTTAGGTTCGCAGACGTTGCTAAAATTTGCAAACGTTTGAGTAAAATTTCATAAAAATTTGAAGGAAAGATCAAAATGAGAAGAAGAAAAGCCCCTGTAAGGGAAGTCTTACCTGATCCGATTTACGGAAATAAAATAATAACTAAATTTATTAATTCTCTTATGTATGATGGCAAAAAAAGCGTCGCTACTGAGATAATGTATGGTGCTATTAAAGCCATAGAAAAGAAAAATGCTGAGGTTAAAGGCATCGACGTTTTTAACGATGCTATTGAAAATGTAAAACCTATTTTAGAAGTTAAATCACGCCGTGTTGGTGGTGCTACTTATCAAGTACCAGTTGAGGTTCGCCCAGCTCGCCAACAAGCTCTTGCTATCCGCTGGCTTATAACTTACGCTAGAAAAAGAAGCGAAAGAACTATGATAGATAAACTAGCGAATGAGCTCTTAGATGCGGCAAACTCAAAAGGTGCATCTTTCAAGAAGAAGGAAGATACTTACAAGATGGCAGAGGCTAATAAAGCATTTGCTCACTACCGCTGGTAAGAAAGAATTAGTATGGCAGAGAGAAAAACGCCTTTACATAAGGTAAGAAATATCGGTATTGCGGCTCACATTGATGCTGGAAAGACAACTACTAGTGAGAGAATTTTATTCTTTACTGGCATGAGCCATAAAATAGGTGAGGTTCATGATGGTGCTGCTACCATGGACTGGATGGAACAAGAAAAAGAGCGTGGTATTACTATTACTTCAGCTGCAACTACGGCATTTTGGAAGGGTTATCAAATAAACCTAATCGACACTCCGGGACACGTTGACTTTACTATCGAAGTTGAGCGTTCTATGCGTGTTCTTGACGGTGCTGTTTCAGTATTTTGTTCTGTTGGTGGTGTTCAACCGCAATCAGAAACTGTTTGGAGACAAGCAAATAAATATCACGTACCAAGAATCGTTTTTGTTAATAAAATGGATAGAATAGGTGCAAATTTCTTTAGAGTTGAAGAGCAGATTAGAGAAAGACTAAAAGCAAACCCAATACCTATTCAAATTCCTATAGGTGCTGAGGATAACTTTAGAGGTGTGGTTGACCTTGTAAGAATGAAAGCTTACGTTTGGAATGATGAGAAAAAGCCAACTGACTATGTTGAAGAAGAAATTCCAGCTGAAGTTAAAGATAAGGCAGAAGAATATCGTGCGAAATTAATCGAAGCAGTTTCTGAGACAGATGATAGCTTGATGGAGAAATTCTTTGCAGGTGAAGAACTAACTGAAGAAGAGATTAAAAAAGGTATAAAAGCAGGCTGCTTAAGAATGACTATCACGCCTATGCTTTGCGGAACTGCGTTTAAGAACAAAGGTATCCAACCTCTACTTGATGCTGTTGTTGATTATTTACCAGCTCCAGATGAGATCGCAGCGATAAATGGTGTTTATGAAGATGGCACTGAAGTAACTGTTGAAAGTACAGATGATGGCGAATTTGCCGCTCTTGCGTTTAAGATTATGACTGACCCATTTGTTGGACAGCTAACATTTATTCGTGTTTATAGAGGAAGCCTTGAAAGTGGTAGCTATGCTTACAACACAGTTCAAGACTGCAAAGAGAGAATCGGTCGCTTGCTAAAAATGCACTCAAATAAACGTGAAGAGATTACTGAGCTTTTTGCTGGTGAGATCGGTGCTGTTGTTGGTCTAAAAAATACTCTAACAGGTGATACTCTAGCTAGCGAGAAAGATAAAGTTATCCTTGAAAGAATGGACTTCCCTGAGCCAGTTATTAGTGTTGCAGTTGAACCAAAAACAAAGGCAGACCAGGAAAAAATGGCAATAGCACTTCAAAAACTAGCTCAAGAAGATCCAAGTTTTAGAGTTAGTACAGACGAAGAGAGTGGTCAAACTATTATTAGCGGTATGGGTGAGCTTCACTTGGAGATCATAGTTGATCGTATGCTTCGTGAATTTAAGGTAGATGCTGAAGTTGGACAACCACAAGTTGCTTATCGCGAAACTATTCGTAAGACAGTTGAGCAGGAATATAAGTATGCTAAACAATCAGGCGGTCGTGGTCAATATGGTCACGTATTTTTACGTATTGAGCCGCTCCCAGCTGCTAGTGGATTTGAGTTTATTAATGATATCAAAGGTGGTGTTGTTCCAAAAGAATATATTCCAGCTGTTGAAAAAGGTTGTAAAGAGGCACTTCAAAGTGGTGTTCTTGCTGGTTATCCAGTCGAAGATGTTAAAGTTACACTATTTGATGGTAGCTACCATGAAGTTGACTCGTCTGAAATGGCATTTAAACTTGCTGCTTCAATGGGCTTTAAGGAAGGTGCTAGAAAAGCAGGTGCTGTTATTCTTGAGCCTATGATGAAGGTTGAAGTAGAAACTCCAGAAGAGTATATGGGTGATGTTATAGGCGACCTTAATAAACGCCGTGGCCAAGTAAATTCAATGGATGATAGAAATGGTGTGAAGATCATTGCAGCTTATTGTCCATTAGCTCAAATGTTTGGCTATTCAACAGATCTTCGCTCAATGACTCAAGGCCGTGCAACTTATTCAATGGAATTTGATCACTACGAAGAAGTTCCTAAAAACGTAAGCGATGAGATCATTAAAAAGAGAAATGGCTAATTAACCAAAGAAGGGCAGAGTAATCTGTCCTTCAAAAATTATTTATTATGATAAAATCTATCTACAAAATATATGAATTGTCCTCATAGCTCAGCTGGATAGAGCGTAGAATTCCTAATTCTAAGGCCACAGGTTCAAACCCTGTTGGGGACACCATCCATCATGCAATCATTTTTGTAAAATACAAAGTGCTCAAACAAGTGTTTTTAAAATATACTAAAACGTATAATAAGATATAGCAATTTATAAAAATGCTCTTATGCTGATCAGCAAATAGAGTAAAAGAGAAAATACAAAGAATGGACTTTATAAAAAAGATTATAAGTTATATGCAAACAAGATCACTAATATCAAAGAAAATTTTATAAAAAGCGTAATGGTAAATGACTATATTTTCATCAATCTAGTCGGTTTATCTATATATGCATTCGTAGTGGGTTTAGCTTTTTTATCAACGCGTTATATTATTAATTTTTATCTAAACTAATAAATTTTATCAACAAAAATTTTTATATATTTAATAATCCGTGCTAATATTTCAAAAATTTATTTAAGGAGAGTAGATGAAAAAAATTTTACTTTTAGGAGCTGTTTGTTGTATGTTGTCAGCTGATGTTAAAACTGTTAATATAAGCCCAGATGAGATAAAAAAATATGATCAGATTATCGATATAAGAACTCCATCTGAGTGGCAAGAGACTGGCGTTATCGCAGGTGCAAAGACTATAACTTTTAATCCAAACGATAAGAGTGCATTTTTAGAGGAGCTTTCAAAGGCAGTTGATATCAAAAAACCTATTGCTCTTGTTTGCAGAAGTGGCAGAAGAAGCACAGCAGCAGCCGCAGCGATAGATAGCTCGGATCTTAAGATAATAAATTTAGATGGAGGTATGAGTAGCTTGATCGAGCAAGGCTATAAAACTACGCCTTATAAAAAATAGATAAATTTTTGTGATCCTACATTGACTACAAGATAATTTTATTTTGTAGTCAAATTTTATATTAAATAATAAAATTTATTATTTAATTAACCACTGATTAACTCTAACTATATATAATTTCATCATATTTATAATAAAGAAGGAGACAAAATGTCAAAAGTTATTTTACAATTAAATGTTATTCAGGCTGATGCAAATGCACTTTATATTAAATTTCACGATCTTCACTGGAATGTAAAAGGTATTCAATTTTTTAGCGTTCATGAATACACAGAAAAAGCTTACGAAGATATGAGTGAGATATTTGACGATGCAGCAGAAAGGGCTCTTATGCTTGGTGGCAGACCTATCGTCAAGGCTGAGGAGCTAGCAAAAGTTACTCATATCAAACACGAGCCAAAAGAAATTTACACTCCAACTGAGGTTTTAGAGATTGTCTTGGCTGATTATAAACACCTTTTGGGCGAGTTTAAAAAGCTTGACGAACTTGCAGAAGGCGATACAACAACTCAAATGTATGCACAAGATCAAATCGCAAAATTTGAAAAAGCGATCTGGATGCTAAACGCAACACTTAGCAAATAACTACTAGCGGGAGTTTTCCCGCTCTATCTAAATAAATTCTACTTTTTGGCGATATTGATTTTATAAATTTTAAGGAGCCAAAATGAAAATTTCTCAAATCGCAAACTCATATAATAGTTCAAACCTAAAAGAAAATATAAAATCAGAAATTTCACTTCATAAAGATGAAAAGGATATCTCTAAAAAAGAGTCTGAAATTACAAATTTAACAGCCAAAGACATTTCAAATAGCTATTTTTTCCAGTATCAAAAAGAGATTGTTAAAAGTAGTAGTTCAAATTTATTAGCTCAAGGTGGCTTAAGCTTTAATGCGCCTAAAAATTTATTAGAAATTTTATCAGGCCTTGATCTTGCAAATATCGGCTATAATGGTAAATCTTTAAACGAGCTAACTAGTGACGAGGCAAATGATCTTATTAGTGAGAATGGATTTTTTGGTATCGCAAATACGGCTGAGAGGATAGCTAGCTTTGTGCTAAATGGTGCAGGTGATGACGTGGAAAAACTAAAAGCCGGTATAGAGGGTGTGGCAAAGGGTTTTGAGGATGCGAAGAAAATTTGGGGAGGCGAGCTTCCTGAAATTTCACAAAAGACTATTGAAAAGACCCTTGAGACACTTGATAAAAAGATCGCCGAGCTTGGCGGTAACGTTTTAAATGTTTCAGCTTAACTATTTTAGGCAGGCTCGCCTAAGATAAATTTGTATGATTGTGTATATAAATTTAGATACGAGCCTTTAATTTCCCACAAAATTTATTTAATCTTAAAAGTTATACTTCGCCGTTTTACAATAAGGAGAAGAGATGAAAGCTAAAATTTTACTTCCACTGGCAACTACTATCATGTTTTTGGGTTGCTCATTTTTTGAAGACAATCCACCAGTGCGAAAACAGCCAAGACAGGTCATGCAAAATACACCAGCAAAAAGCTTGATCAAAGGTTTTATAAAAGAGGTTACTTATAAAGATTCAAAATACTGCTATGAAATAGTGGCGAGCGATACAAAAAATCACAAACTCAATAAAGCAAATTTTTGTGCAAATAGATACTATTATGATAAAGGTGACTTGGTCTATGCGACCTTTTATGCAGATAAACTTATAGATATGCTTCTTATAAAAGAGGGCGGCTCTAGTGGCTTATATAATGGTATAAAAAAGCCACAAAATGAAGTGATTATTAAAAGAAAAAATGTAAAAACAAATATAGAAGTGCCAAAAGAGGAAAAAATTTCTTTTTAATTACCGTTGATTTACTGCTTGCTTATATAATTTCAACAGCAATCAAAACTAGAACTCCTTTTAAGGGGCAAAGCAACAGCCCCTTTTTCTTTTTATTCCCTTTTCCAAAAATGCTGTTTTTGAGGTTAAAATTATCAAAAATATACTTTTTTGGTTAAAATCAGTAAACGATTGGTAACAAAAATTAAAAATTTTATGATTTTTTAAGCTTTAAATTAAAATTTATAGATTATAATCGTTGTCACAAAACCTTAAAAGGAGAAAAAATGAAACTAACAAAAATTAGTTTAGCCACTTTGGTTGCTTTAGGTGCATTTTCAAGCGTAGCAAGTGCTACCCCACTTGAAGAAGCTATAAAAAATGTAGATCTTTCAGGATTTGCAAGATATAGATATACAAATACTCACAATAAAGATACAGAGCAAAGTGATGTTGCAAAAAAAAGCAAAGCTAATCATCAATTTAGAATGGTTACAAACTTTAAAGCCGCTATTGATGATAACTTTTTTGGTGTTATTGGTTTAAGATATAACTCTGTTGATGGCTCAGGCGATAACGCTAAAACAGATAATACAGATGGTACAGATAAAACAGATACAACAAAGACATTTAATGTTCACCAATTCTATCTTGGTTATAAAGCTGGAAATACTACTATCACAGCCGGTAAGCAAGCTATTGGTTCATACTTTACTGATGATGCAGTTGGTACAGGTGTAAGAATAGTAAATAAAGATATCGAAGGTCTTACGCTTACAGCTTTAGCGTTTGATGCTATCTCTAGTGAATGGGCTGATGGTAATTTATATGCAGAAGCAGATCCTAAAAAACCAAAATTAAAAGCTACCAGTCTTTTAAACAGCTATGATGTTGGTAACCTATATGCAGCTGGTATTGCTGGTTCATATGATCCTATCAATTTCCAACTATGGTATGCTAGCCTTACAAACTTAGCTGACGTACTTGCAGCTGATGTTTCAGCAAATTTTGCTATTAATAATGATATTTCTTTAGGTGCAAGACTTAACTATGTAAATAGTTCAGCGGATAGAGAAGCAAAAGGGTATTTAACTTCAGAAAATGGTGCTAAATACAATGATGGTAATTTCTATGCTGGTGAACTTTCAACATCACTATTTGGTCTTGATCTAGCTGCTGGTTATATTGGCTGGAAAGTTCAAGATAAAGGTGTAACATCATTTAGTTTTGAAGATCAGGGTGCTCTTATTGATGCTGGTGAAGATGTATTTGATTGGACATTTACAGAAGGTAAAGGTAACTTCCTCTATGCAACAAGTGCTTATACATTTGATAAATTTACAGTTGGTTTAGACTATGTAAAAGGTACTCAAAAAGTATTTGGCGGTACTGGCAATCCAGACATAAAAGATAAAGTTGAAGAATTTGTTCCAAGATTTGCTTATCAATATAGCAAAAAGTTGAAATTTAGCTCTTTCTACTCTTTCCAAACACATAAATTACCTGATGATGTAAAAACAAAAGAAGATAAATTTAGATTTGAAGCTAAATACTCATTCTAATTCATAGCTCATTAATCAACTTATGATATAATCCCGGGTCGGAGCAATCTGATCCGGGATTTTTAAATTTAGAGCAAAATTTCAAGGAAAATTATGAAAAGTATTAAAATTTCTTTTTTGGCGTGTTTTTTGGTGGCAAATGCCTTTGCAGCTTCGCAGGTCTACTATATAGAAGCTCGTGGTGAGTTTGGTAAAGAACTTGCTGAAATGGCAAAAAAGCAGGCTAATGATAGAAATGAAAAAGTAAATGTCTATGTTGATGAAGATCCAAGACGTTATAAAGATAATAGAATTTTAAAATTAGGCGTTGATAGAAAGGGCAGATATAGTGTTTCTTTGGGTAAGGAGCTTTATGAAAAGCAATGTGCTAGCTGTCATGGCGAGAATGCTGATAAAAGGCCATTTGGTTCAACGCCTCTAAAAAATATAGATGCTAAGGATATTGAAGATAGCATCATCTCTTATAGAAGTGACTCAAGTTTCGGTGGAAGCGGTAAAAATGTAATGCAAAACCAAGCTAAAATTCTTTCAAATAATGACCTTGGTGCGATTCTTGCCTATCTAAAAGGCAAAGATGCATTTGCTGAACAAGACGCAAATGAAAACAAACCAGTCTCTACTCAAACAAAGCAAGGTAGTTATTTAAGATAATTTTCACTTTGATAGCTTTGTCATAATATAAATAAAAGGAAGCAGATGTTAAATCCAAAATCATTATTTTTAAGTATGGGCTCAGCTATCGTTTTGATGATAATCTTTGCCATGGCTAGCGGAGCCGCTACGATAATAGAAAGTAAAACTAGTACAGAAGCTGCATGGTACTATGTTTATGGTGCCAGCTGGTTTGCTATCATTCAACTACTGCTTGGTATAAATTTGACCTATAATATCTTTAGATATAACTTAATCGATCCAAAAAAACTCCCTTCGCTTACCTTTCACCTTGGTTTTATCGTTATCTTAATCGGTGCTGGTATAACAAGATATCTTGGCTTTGAGGCTGATATGCATATAAGAGAGAAAACTCAGTCAAATATCGTTACGACAAAAATATCCTATTTAAATTTAACCGCATTAAATGATAATGGAGAAGAGATAAACGCTGCTTTGCCGTTAGGACTTTCTGATGCAAAAAAAGGTTTTGATCTAAAGCTAAAAATAGCAGATAATGAAGCTAATTTAAAATTTAAAGAATTTGTGCCAAATGCAAGTTATAAGTTTGTGGATGATAAAAATGGGCAACCAGTAGTGGAATTTGTGGTTTCAAACGAGAGTGAAAGTGAAGAAATCTTCTTGTTAGAAGAAGAGGAAGCAAGAGTTGCAGATATTAGTTTTATCTTTAATGCTAAGCCAGATGAGAGTAAAAAATATGTACTTTTTAAATTAGTTGATGGAAATTTCACAGTTACTTCAAATACTGATCTTTCAAAATTTACAATGAGTGATAGCTCAAAAACAGAGTTAAAAGCTGGTAGTATAAATGATTTTGGCATAGGCAGTCTTTATACTATTTCAAATATAAATTTTGCTCCAAGATTAGTTTCAGCTCATGCCTCAAGGAAGCTAGTTAGTACAAATGATAGCGAATTTAACGCCTTGATAGCTGAATTAAATTATAAAGGCGAGAGTAAAGAGATGCATATTTTTTATAACCTAACAGAGCCTTCACGCTTGGCTGTGGCTGGACAAAAATTTAACGCTTCATGGGGCGCACAGCAAGTTAAACTTCCGTTTAGCTTATACTTAAAAGACTTTGAGCTTAAAAGATATCCTGGTTCAAATTCGCCTATGAGCTATTCAAGTGAAGTTATTGTAAAAGATGATACAAACATGTCGGGGCTTGACTATAAAATTTATATGAATCATGTGCTTGACTATGATGGCTATAGATTCTTCCAAAGTTCATACGATACAGATGAAAAAGGAACCATTCTCTCTGTAAATAAAGATCCAGGCAAGATACCAACTTACATTGGCTACTTTTTACTTGGACTTGGCTTTGTGTTAAATGTTGTAAATCCTGGTAGCCGCTTTAGAAAGCTAGCTAAGTTAATAGACAATGAATCAACAAAAGGTGGTAAAAAGGTTGTTGCTATCATTGCCATTATGCTTTTAAGTTTAAGTTTTAGCTCATTAAAGGCTGAAGACTTTTTGCCTAATATCAGCAAAGAGCACACACAAAAGCTTTCTAGACTTATTGTGCAAAGCTCAGATGGTAGAATGAAGCCATTTGACACTCTTAGTAAAGAAATTTTAAATAAAATACATAGAAGCGAGAACATAAATAGCCTAAACTCTAATCAAGCTATGCTTTCAATAATGGTAACGCCTGATTTTTGGCGAAATGAAAAAATTATCTCACTTGGACAAAGCAAGGAGCTAAAAAAAGAGCTTGGCATAGATGAAAATGCAAAGTATGCAAGTTTTAATGATTTTTTTAGAGCTACAAAAGATGGCGGAAGTGAATATAAACTCACAAAATTTGCTGAAATTGCTAATCGTAAGCATCCTGGATCACGCAATACATTTGATAAAGATGTGATAAAGATCGACGAGAGATTGAATGTTTTTTATATGATATTTATTGGTGAAATTTTTAAAATTTTTCCAAAGCAAGATGACCCATCAAACTCTTGGTATTCACCTGCTAGTGCAATGATGTATTTTCCGCCTAAGGAGGCCGATCTAGTCATTAATATGATGAGAGAGTATTTTGCAGCAGTTGATGCAGCAACAAAAGATAATGATTGGAGTAAGGCTGATGCCACACTTGATAAAATTTCAGCCTATCAGCAAAAGTACGGCTCTGCTGTAATGCCAAGTGAAGAAAAGATAAATATAGAAATTTTGTTTAATAAAATTCAAATTTTTGAACGATTGACGCCGGTTTATCTTTTGGCTGGCCTTGCACTTTTATTTTTTGTTTTTATCAAAATGCTAGCTCCAAAGGTCCAGATAAATGGTATTGTAAAGATTGTGTATATTATAAATTTACTAGCTTTTTTTGCTCACACTGTCGGACTTGGACTTCGTTGGTACATTGCTGAGCATGCGCCTTGGAGTAACGCTTATGAATCGATGGTCTATATCGCTTGGGCTTTAGGATTTTCTGGTATCGTCTTTGCAAAACGTAGCCCTATCGCCCTTGCTCTTACGTCTATATTGGCTGGCGTTACATTGTTTGTTGCGCACCTTAGCTGGATGGATCCGCAGATCACTACACTTGTGCCTGTACTTCAAAGCTACTGGCTAACAATACATGTCTCTGTCATTACTGCAAGTTATGGATTTTTAGGGCTTTGCGCGTTACTTGGTGGCTTTACACTATTGCTTATCATTTTGCAAAATAAGAAAAAGCCAAATCCAGAAATTTCTCGTAATATTCTTGAAGCTACTCGTATAAATGAGATGGCTATGATACTAGGACTTAGCTTGCTTACTCTTGGAAATTTCCTAGGCGGTGTCTGGGCGAACGAGAGTTGGGGTAGATATTGGGGCTGGGACAGCAAGGAGACTTGGGCATTAGTTTCGATACTTGTTTATGCCGCAGTTCTTCATATAAGATTTATTCCAAAGCTAAATAACCAGTATGCATTTGCAGTGGCTTCATTCTTTGCTTATTGGTCGATTATTATGACTTATTTTGGCGTAAATTTTTATTTAGCTGGTATGCACTCGTATGCAGCTGGCGATCCATTGCCAGTGCCTGATTTTGTCTGGATTAGTATCGTGATAATGGTGCTTATGAGTATTTTGGCATTTACAAAGCGATCACTTTGCTCAAGGCTTTAGATGCTAATAAAAGGTCTAATAGTTTTCTTTATTGTATTGCTATTAATTGCAATTTGTGCGTTAATCTATTTACTTTTAAGAAATAGAGATTATAGCGCCGAAATAAAGGAGCTTGCATTAGAAAAAGAAGAGATAACAATCGAAAAACTTGAAAAGCTTGCTGGTGATAATAGTTTAAGTAAAAACGAGCTTTTCGAACTTATTCAAATCTTTGTAGGAAATTTTAGTATACCAGCTAAAAATAACCAAGTCATGCCAAAAGAGGCAAATAACTATATAAATTTTATAATTTTAATCTGCTCTCATAAAAATTCTGATGCAAAGCTCATCAGTTTTTTAGACAAAGAAGCTAAAAAGAAAAATCCAAGCTATATTGTCGAGATAGAAGAGAGTGAGAAAATCGGCATAGAAAATCGCAAAAATCGTAGATAAATTTATTTAAAAAAGTGTAGTTAAATATCTTAAAATTAAATTTGGTATAAAAATGAGTTCTTATGATTTTGATTCTATGTACGTGATATTTCTTATTTTATTTTTAATCGTATTGCCTATATTTTTGATAATTCCTGCAGGTAGATATAATATAAAGGTTTATACGAGTAAATTTGATCTAATTGGACTTCATCTAATTTTTCCAATCATTATATTGCCTACTTTGGTAGGTACTTTTATTTTTGTTTGCAGCTTTTTAAATATTTCAGATTATGCTGGTTTAAGCTTTGTATTCTATGCTTTTTTGATTCTAATGATAGCTTATGTAATTTATGGTTTTTATGCTTGTATCAAATATAATCACGGCTTTTTTCATTGCATTGTAGCGCTTTTTTTAAGATTTAATTATGTTACCCCGCTTATTTATCTGCTCTTTTTAGGTGGAAAAAACTACAAAGATGACAAAGAGATAACTTCTAAAAATATTAAGGGCTTAAATCTTTTTGATCAGTTTAGATTTTCTATTTATAATTTAATTGCTATTAGAAGCTAAAAGTATTTTAAGAGCATTAAAGACTTTGCGATTAGAGAAATTTATTAAAATCAATAAAAATAAAAAAATTTTTAAATTTAGCTTTTGCTTGGTTTTTATATCTTTCTCGTTTTTAAAATTTTAGTCCAAAGCAGGCTTTTGTTTTGTCTTATCGTTTTTAAGTTTATCTTTTTTGGCTTCAAACTCAGCTATTACATTTGCATCAGGAAATAAATATCCATCCTCAACCATCAGATCAACTGCTTTTTTAAACATAGGCAACGCACTTTGAGCACCGAAGTAGTAGTAAGGTCTTTTAGGATCCCTTGCTAGAACGCCTATTGTGTAGCTATTGCCTCTTGTGTCATTTACAAAGCCAAAAAATGAGCCATTGTAGGTATTGCTGTATCCACCACTACCTGAGGCAATGTGTGCAGTTCCAGTCTTGCCACCTATCTCAAGTCCTGGCGTAAAGGCTTTTAGTCCAGTACCTTTCTCAACCGTTTTTATTAAAATTCTCTTCATTATCTTTGCGGTTTCTTGTGATATAACTTGAGCTGGCTCGGACTTTGGCAAATCGTATCTTTTCCCATTTCTCTCTAAGTAGGCAACCATGTGAGGAGTAACTTCAATGCCTTTATTGTTAAATGTATTATAGGCTTTTAAAAGCTGCATAAATGTAGCTTGCAAGCCGTATCCGTAGCTCACAGTCGCCTTATATGTCGATGAGTTTAGCTTTGTAACTGTTGGCATCATACCTACTTGCTCGTAAGGTAGATCTATGCCTGTTTTTCTTGAAAAGCCAAAATTTAAAAGTCCTTGATAAATTTGTGGCCCATTTAAACGCTCAACAAGCTGAATCATGCCGATGTTTGAACTGTGCACGATTATATCTTCAGCGCTCATAAAAGGCTCTGGATGGGTATCTTTGATTATCCTTTTGCCAAGTTGGTATCGGCCATTATAGGTATTTACAAGCTCGAATGGATTTACTTTCTTCTCTTGAAGTAAGATAGAAAATATAAATGGTTTAAAAACCGAGCCAACTTCATAAGCATATTCGCTAACGGTAGAGTTTAGAGCGCTATAATCTTGCTTTCTTATATTCGAAGGATCATATCTTGAGCTAGAGGCTAGGGCTAAAATTTCTCCATTTTTGCTATTCATTATGCATATAACTAACTCTTTTGCATCTAGAAATTCACGCTTTTCATCTAAAATTTGCTCTAGTTTGGTTTGAAATTTAAGCGGTATAGAAAGCACCGCATTGTAGCCATCTACTCTTGTTGCTAAATTTGAGTCACTTGTTAAAATGATATTGTTTCCAATATCGCGAGGCCCTAAAATTTTTGCATTTTGTATCGGAGCTAAATAATCTTCATAATATCTCTCAAGGCCTTTTACGCCTTTACTCTTTGTAAGTGCGTCACTTTCAGTTTTACTCACGTAGCCAATAGCTGGTGTGAGGGCGTCTTTTGAAATAAATTTACGATTTTGGCCGCTCTCCATTACTCTCATGCCCTGAAATGAAGCAAGACCTGTTTTTGGATCAAGATATGAAACCAAAATGCTCTTGCGATTCAGCTTTCTTGAGAGCTCTTGAAGGTATGTAGCACCCTTTGCATCAATACTATATGAGAGTGTAACGATACCTTTTGTGTCATTTATAATCTTTCTTACTTTGTTTGGATCGTCGCCGCTGTAAAGCGAATATAGTTTGATAAACATCTCTTTTTTATTAGGATCAATATTTCTAGTGTCAAGCATTACTTTGTAGAGTTTTTGACTTGAAGAGATGCTAAAGCCATCTTTTGTGATTATATTACCACGAATTGCTGTGTTTATATCGCTTGTTTGAAGTCTAGGAAGCTTTCGCTCGATACTTGCTCTATAAAATATGACAAGCACAAATATTGAAATTCCAAAAGTAATTAATAAAAAAAGTATGGTTATTTTTGATTTTCTGGAATTCATTAATGACTTAAATTTGTGTTCTAGAAATTTCTTTATAAGCGCTTAGTGCTTTGTTGCGAATTTCTAGCATAAGCTTCATGCTAGTCTCTGCTTTACCTATCGCAATAGCAGCTTGGTGAAGATCTTTTACCTCGCCAGTCGCAAGATCGGCTATGGCTTTATCTGCGTTGATTTGCACTTTATTTAGCTCTTTTAAAGAGTCGTTTAGAGCATTTTCAAAGCCGCCTTCTTCGCCTGCTTTCGCTATTTTATTTGAATTTTCGTTTTTATTTATTTTGTCTAAATTTATACTATTTATCATTATGCTTGTCCTGAAATAAGTGATATCGCACTTTGTGCTATTGTCTTTGCGTTTTGAAATGACGCTACATTTGCTTGATAGGCCCTTGTTGCCTCGAGCAAGTCAGCCATCTCGATGACTGGGTTTATATTTGGAAATGCGACGTAGCCATTTGCATTTGCGTCTGGGTGGCTTGGGTCGTATTTTAGTTGAAAGTCTTTGTCATCACGCACCACTTTATCTACGATCACGCTAGTTAGGGCAGGGTGAGCGTTTTTAGGTGAGCTTGGATCATCGAGTGGATTTTCATACTCGAGCAGACTTTGTGAGTTTTTAAGCTGATCGTTTAAAATTTTATCAAAATTCATCTCTTTAAAGATGATCTCTTGTCTTCTGTAAGGACCACCCTCAGCCGTTCTTGTGGTTTGAGCGTTTGCTATGTTTGAGCTGATGACATTCATCCTGAAGCGTTGTGCGCTTAGTCCGTATCCGCTAATATCAAAATCATTTAAGTATGACATCATCTCTCCTAGTTCTTAGCACTTGCGTCTATTACGCTTTTAAAGATATTGCCCTGAGCTTTGTAGGCGCTATCAAGGGCGTTTATCATAACTGTATTTTTGCCCATTTCTGTTGTCTCAACATCAAGATCGACTGTGTTTGCGTCGTTTCTAGCCATGTGACCATCACGCAAGAAAATTTGAGCTGTGTCGCTTTTTGGAAAATCAACTGCAGCCATATGCGCTTCGTTTGTCTTAGCAAGTTGTAGCTTTTTTTGGCTTGAAGTGTTATAAATTTCATTTGCTTTTTCTTTTAAAACATCTTCAAATCTTATATCTCTAGCTTTATAAAATGGTGTATCAACGTTTGCAAGATTGCCAGAGATTAGTTTTTGGCGTAGTTCTCTGCCTGCAAGAGCTGATTCAACAAGTGGGCTAGATTTTGATTTATCTAAAACAAACATTTAAAGTCCTTCTAAAATTTCACACATTTATAAGCAAATGATGTTCCAAATATAAGGCAAATTTATTTTGTTTCATAGATTTTTGCCAAATCTTCTTTCATTTTTGTGACTTTTATGCCGCCAAGATAGTATTTAACTCCGTATTGTCCGCTATCTACGTCTGTTAAAATTTGATATTCGCCGTTTTTTATCACCACTTTAAAAGGTAGTGCGATCTCGTGTTTGTATTCGATATCTCTTACGATCTGCTCGGCAAGCCTGTCATTTATCTTTTGATCGTTTGTTATGAAGTAGTAGGCATTAAATTTTTGCATAAATTCATGCAAAACATACTCATTTGTGACATTTTCAAAGTGAGTTAGTCCGATTAGCGTAAATTTATCTTTGTTTTCAAGCTGATATTTTGTAAGCTCGGCTGCCTCTTTTTGACAAGGCGGACAAAATGTGCCAAAAATGTCGATCATTAAAACTTTATTTTCATCATTTTTGATAGCAAAGCCGTGATCTTTTCTAACTAAAGTAAGCTCCTTGCCGCTTACATCTACAAGTTTGACCTCTTCATTTGGGCTAAATTCTTTAAAATTTGCACTGCTGCTCTCATCTTCGCCACAACCAAAAAAAGCAAATAAAGCGATTATTAAAACAAGTAAATTCTTCATCTTATCCCTTAAACATATCTTTTTATGGCAGCTCTTGCCTCTTTGTCTGCCTCGCGTCTCTTTAAAGTTTCGCGCTTGTCGTGTAAATTTTTACCTTTTGCAAGGGCCAGCCTTGCTTTTACGATGTTTTTATCGCTTAGATAAAGTGCCAAAACAACCAAAGTAAGCCCATCTTGTGAGACTTGACCGAAAATTTTATCGATCTGTTTTCTGTGCATCAAAAGTTTTCTGGCGGCTCGCTCGTTTGGACGAAATGCGCTGTGTGTAGTCTCAAGATAGCTGATGTGAGCGTTTAGTAAGAAAAGCTCGCCTTTTATGACACGCACAAAGCTATCTTTTAAATTTGCTCTGCCAGCCCTTAGAGCCTTGACTTCGCTGCCTTTTAAAACGATGCCAGCCTCGAAGGTTTCAAGTATGCTAAAGTCATGCAAAGCTTTTTTGTTTTTTGCTAGATCTTTTATCAAAGTTTCACCTTTTATTTTACGCTAAATACGCTACTGCCGCTGCCGCTTAGAAATTTATCTTTAAACTCATTCATCTGTGGATAGAGCTTGAAACATGGGGCAAAAAGATCGTTTAGCTCCTCGTTTTTATAAATTTCAAGTAGCTCTTTACTCTTTAAATTTTGCATCTTTTTTGCAGTATTAACGTTTATGTATTGTAAGAAATTGCTTCTAAATTCTTGATAAACCGCCGGTGTAGAGCAAAAAACATTTGGCGTGAAGATATTTAAATCCGGCACTTCGTCATCAAATTTTTCTATGATCTCACCTATACCGCTTACATTTGCTGCCTTGTAGCCACTTACGAAAAAAGCTACATCTGCGCCGATTTTAGACGCTATTTGCATCAAATTTTCGCGTTTTATATGTAAATTTAGCTCGTCATTTACCATTAGTAAAAAGGTGGCGGCGTTTGAACTGCCTCCTCCTAGACCAGCACCTATTGGGATTTGTTTGTTGATGATAATTTTATGAGAGCTAAAAAACTCATCTAGCTCGTTTGAAAAGCCAGCTATTTTTAGCTCGTCTATCGCTTTTTGGATGATGTTTTCTTTTATATCGCAGTTGCTGCATTCTATGGCAAATGAATCTGACTTTTTAAAATAAATTTCGTCAAAAAGCTGCTCACAGAGAACAAAGCGTGATAAAATTTCGTGGTAGTTGCCTCTGGTTCCAACTACCTTCAAAAAGACATTGATCTTTGCAAAGCTTTTCATTTCTCAATTTTTTTAGCTAGCTCATGAATATCGGCTTCACTTGCAGTTTTTGTGGCATGGATATTTTCGTTTTTGATATCGTTTGCTAGTTCGCTTCTTAGTATCATTGTATTTCGTGGCGCTTCGATACCGAGTTTAACGGTATTTTTTGAAATATTTACTATGACAACTTTTATGTCATTTCCTATTAAAATTTCTTCATTTTCTTTTCTTGCTAGGATTAACATTTTTCAACCTTATTTAGAGTGTAATTTATAGTATCATCCGTGATTTGGATTACGCTCATAAATTTATCATAATTTAGCAAATAAATTCCTTGCTTTTGTGTTTCAAAATCGTTAATTTTTAATTTCTTACCATCAAGAATATCATTTATATCCCCAAAGTATGTATTTTTCTGAATATTTAAAAAATCACAAATATTCAAAAATTTTTCATTTTCGTAGCTAAATTTGCCTTCACTTATCCTTTTTAATGAGCTTAAAGTTACATTATAACCAAGCTTTTTTCCAAAAATTTCTGCATACGAACGGATATAACTTCCTTCGCTTACGCTTATACGGATAGTTAAAAATGGGTGCGAATAGTTTAAAATTTGGCTATCAAAAATTTCCATAGTTTCTGTCTTTAGCTCAAATTTTTCGCCGTTTCTAGCCAGCTTATAGGCTCTTGTGCCATTTACGTGCTTGGCGCTAAATTTTGGCGGGATATAGCTTATCTTACCAGTCAGCTCGCCTCTTATGGCTTCTAGTTTTTCTAAATTTAGCTCTTTTACATTTGAAATTTCAGTGATATTTTCATTATCCATGCTTGGACTGCTAGCCCCAAGCCAGATCGTAGCTTCATAGACTTTTGGACTTTTGTCTAAAAATCTAAAAAATTTCGTATATGAACCAAAGGCAACGATGAGACAGCCGCTAGCAAATGGATCAAGTGTGCCTGAAAATCCAGCCTTTTTAACGCCGTATTTTCTCTTTAGTCGCCCTAAAAAGTGGTTTGAGCTCATGCCAGCTGGCTTGTTTGCTACGAAGATGGCGTTCATACGGCCTTTTCCACGAAGCTTGACATTATCTCTCTTACATTGCCACCAAAATTTATAGTTAGTTTAAATTCTTTTTTGATCTTGCTAACCGCACTCACCCTGCCGATACCAAAAATTTTATGTTTAACAAGGTCGCCTTTTTTAAATTCATTGCTCTGTTCGATAACCAGCGAGCCATGCGTGATACCGCTCTCGCTTAAAAATCTACTCTTATTTAACCTCGTGCGCTGGCCTTTGTAAAAGCGTGAATTTGTAAAGCTTAGGCTAAGCGTTTTTTTAGCTCTTGTGATCGCCACGTATGCAAGCCTGCGCTCCTCTTCGATGTCGCTACCATCGCCAATGAGCGGGAAAAATCCTTCTTCAAGGCCGATAACAAAAAGGTGCTCAAACTCAAGACCCTTGCTAGCATGCACACTCATAATGCTAATAGCCTCATCGCTGATGCCGTCTTGCTCACTTGTTAGTGTGATCTCGTTTAAAAACTCCTCCAGATCAAAGCTTGGATTTTGCTTGATCTGATCTTTTAAAACAGCGTAAAACTCATCGATGTTCGCCGCTCTTTCAGCACCATCTGGCAAGCTCTCGTAGTATTTTTTTACGCCAAATTTAGCTTCAAATTTATCTATTAGGTCAAAAACCGAGCTGCTTTCTTGAAGCTCTTTTAGGTTGTTTGCAAACTCAACAAGAGCTGATTTCACCTTTTTGCTAAAGGCTTCGTCGTTATCAGAGATGTTTGAGATCGCTTCAAAAATGGAAATTTTGTCCTCAAATGCCATTTTTTCAAGCTTATCAAGACTCACTTTGCCCAGTCCTCGTTTTGGGCGATTGATGATGCGCCTTATTGAAAAGTCATCATTTGGATTATTTATCAGCCTTAAGTAGCTTATGATATCTTTGATCTCGGCTCTTTCGTAAAATTTTACGCCTCCGACCATTTTATAAGCGATCTGCTCTTTATTTAATCCATCTTCAAGCGAGCGAGAGAGTGCATTTATGCGGTATAAGATCGCGATATCTTTTGCTTGCACGCCTTTGCTTAAAAGCTCTTTTATACATTTTGCGATCTTGCCAGCCTCGACGCTCTCATCAAAGCTCTCTATCAAATTTACAGCTTCACCTTCGCCTTTTGTGCCTACAAGCTTCTTACCAAGGCGGTTGCGGTTATGATCTATCAGCTCGTTTGCGGCTTTTAGTATCGCCTCGCTCGAGCGGTAGTTTTTCTCAAGTCTAATGATCTTTACATCTTTAAACTGATCTTTAAAATTTAAGATATTATCTATTTTCGCGCCGCGCCAGCCGTAGATACTTTGATCGTCATCACCCACGACGCAGATGTTTTCGTGGCATAGACAGAGCTTTTTTAGCAGTTTATATTGAAGGTCGTTTGTATCTTGATACTCATCGACCATTATGTATTTGTATCGGTTTGAAATTTCTCTAGCAAGATCTTCATTTTCGTCTAAAATTTTATATGTAAGCCCTAGCAGATCGTCAAAATCAACAAGATTATTTGTTTTGAGATAATCTTCATATTTTTCATAAATTTGTGCTGCTTGTTTGTAAAAGTTATCCTTGCTTTTATCGAAAGACGAGAAATTTGCGTTTTTATAGACCTCTTCGACGCTTAAAAGTGAGTTTTTATAGTTTGAAATTTCACTTGATAAAATCGCCGTGGCGACTGGACTTTCAAAGCTTTTGATGATGCGCTTTTTATCGTCTGTGTCGATTATGACGAAGTTATTTTTTCTGCCAAGCTTTTCTATGTAGAGCTTTAAAAACAAAAGCCCGAATTTATGAAATGTGCAAAGAAGCGGCGAGTAGTTTTTGCCACTTTGGCTTAGCATCGCCATGGCTCTACTTCGCATCTCGTTGGCGGCTTTGTTTGTAAAAGTAAGAGTTAGTGTATTTGCCGCGTCTATACCGACCTCACCGATGAGGTAGGCAAGTCTAGTTGTGATCGTCTTTGTCTTGCCGCTGCCAGCACCTGCTAGTATGAGCATCGGGCCATCTATGTGGGTGGCTGCTTCGCGCTGGGCTTCGTTTAAATTTGATAGTAATTTTTCCATTTTTTGCTTTTTAAATTTTCTTTTGATTTTAGCCAAAAATGCTTAAAATTACTATTTTTTCTTAAATATATCTTTATTTTTTGGGTTTTGCAAAAAGACTGAGGCTGATTTTTTAGCGTGATCGACTTGCTTCTCTTTTGGCTTGTAGATAGAGAAATTTACAAGGATCGGGCTATTTTCAACCAAAATTTGAACCACTGCACCAAGCGGAAAAGATACCACAGAGGCAAAATTTTCACTACCAAATCCAGCCTCGAAGCTAAGCTCATCTTGCGTTAACTTCGCACTCTCAAGCGTATAGCCACCAAGTGAAAACATAATGACTGGCATATTAAAGCTTCTACTTATCTCATCTGGTAAGCTTGGCTCAAAGCTAACTAGCGGCAAATTTGCCATAACTGAGAAATTTACCCCTTTTTCAAGCAAAAAATCAATGCACTCATAGACGTGCATCTTCATCAAAAGTGAAAATTTCTCATCATCTAAAATTTCGTCTAACATCTTAATCCTTTGAAATTTCTAAAAACTCATCTACTAGCTTTTTAACCTCGTTTATGCCGATCTGCCAGAAATTTTTATCATCTATATCAAAGCCAAATTTACCCACAAGTTCCCTTGGGCTAAGACTACCGCCAAGGCTCAAAAACTCGGTGTAAATTTCAACGAAATTTTCGCATTTGCCGCTTTTATAAAGCCCAAAAAGTGCAAGCACAAGAAGCTGTGCGTAAGAGTAGGCGTAGCAGTAAAATGGCGTGTGGATGAAGTGTGGGATGTAGCTCCACCAAATTTTGTAGTAGTCATTTAGCGTGACACTTTTGCCAAACATCTTTTTGCTCTCTCTTAGCCAAATTTTATTTAGCTCATCTAGGCTGATCTCGCCATCGTGTGCGTGCACGGTGCGCTCAAAGGTGGTGAAATTTATCTGGCGGTAAAGTGTGGCAAATATATCCTCGATCTTGCCAGCGAGCAGTGAAATTTTCTCTTTTTTACTAAGCCCATCTTTTATGTGGTCAAAAACTAGCATCTCGCAAAAGACTGAAGCCGTCTCAGCCGTGGTTAGCGGAGTGTCTGAATTTAGGTAGCTTACATTATATGAGAGTTTTTGATGCACGGCGTGGCCAAGCTCGTGAGCTAGCGTGAAAAGGTCTCTTCGTTGGTTGGTGTGATTTAGCAAAACATAAGGGTGCGTGTCACTTGATCCTGAGTGAGAAAACGCACCACCTCGCTTGTTTGGCGCCGGATAAACATCGATCCAGCCGTCACTAAAGGCGCTTTTAGCGATATTGCCAAATTCTCTTGAGAAATTTGAAAATGCTTTTAAAACTATCTTTTTGCACTCATCAAATTTATACTCGCCCTCGCTGCTAAGAGGTGCGTATCTATCGTAATCATAAAGCTTTTTAAGACCTAAAATTTCTCTTTTGCGCTCGTAAAATTTAGCAACTAGGTCAAAATTTTTCTCAGTTACAGCAATTAGCGAATCAACACTTTTTTTAGTTATTTGATTTTCAAGGTGTCTTGGCTCTTCAGGAAGCTTGAAATTTCGCAGCTCGCAGCTCGTTTTTAGATCTGTTTTTATCATATTATATATGTAGCCAAGAAGGTGCTGGTGTTTGCTAAGCTCATTTGAAAGGCTTTTGGCGGCTAGTTTTCGTACGCTTTGGTCACTCTCATGAAGCTTGGCTAAAATCTCTTCTTCATTTAAAAGCTCGCCTTTAAATTTAAACCTCATCTTGCTCATGCTCTCATCAAAAAGCCTCGAAAAGCCCTCAGCCCCAGTGCTTGCAGTGCGAAGCAAAACTCTTTCTTCAGCAACGCTAAGTTGGTGCGGTTTTGCTTTAGCGAGATTGCTTAGGTAATAGCCATATTTTTTAGAGCTTTTTATGATCTCTTCTTGTTTTTTAGGGCTAAGCTCATTAAATTTGATCTCAAAAAATATCAAATTTTCATTTGCTTTTGTTGCGATTTCGTCAATCTTTGCATAAAATGCACCTTTACTGGTGTCTTTGGTAAAATTTAAAAAAGCATAAGTCATGGTTTTTGAAATTTTTGCTATCAAATTTTCAAATTCTTCAAATGCCTTTAAAAACTCTTCAGTTTTTAAATTTTCATAACTTTCAAGGTATTTATCTTTAAATTTCTCGCACTCTTTTTGTAAATTTAGTGCGTTTTGCTCGCACTCTTTTTCGTTTGCAAAAAGTGCTTTTAGATCCCAAATTTGCATATTTATCCTTTAAATTTTTGGGATATTTTACAAAAAAATGGATAAAAGTAAAATTTCAGCCAAAATTTAGCTGAAATTTTATGAAGATTAGTTTGAAGTCTCTGAAGCTACGGCTGTAAAAAGCACGTCTGATGAGCTATTTAGCGCAGTTTCAACTGAGTCTTGGATAACGCCAATCGTAAAGCCAACTGTGACAAACTGCATGGCAATGTCGTTGCCGATACCAAAAAGACCGCACGCTAATGGCACTAAAAGAAGTGAGCCGCCAGCCACACCAGATGCGCCACATGCACCAAGAGCTGAGATAAAGCATAGAAGTAGTGCATCGCCAAATGTAACTGTGATAGATGGGATAGAATTTACCGCAGTAAGCGCTAGGATACTAATGGTAACTGCCGCTCCACCCATGTTTATGGTAGCTCCTAGTGGGATAGAGATCGAGTAAAGCTCCTCTTTTAGACCAAGCTTTTTGCAAAGTGCCATATTTACAGGGATATTTGCGGCCGAGCTTCTTGTAAAAAATGCTGAAATAGCGCTCTCTTTTAGGCAGATCATGACAAGTGGATAAGGATTTTTTCTAGTTAATACAAAAACCATGGCTGGGTAGATGATAAATGCGACAACAAGCATTGCCCCAACAAGAACTAAAATTAGTTTTAGATATCCTGCAAGTACCTCAAATCCAGTTTCATGAATGCTAATAGCTACCATGCCAAAAATACCAAATGGAGCTAGTCTAATGATAAATTTAACGATATGAGTCACGCCATCGCTTATGTCTTTAAATACTTTTTTGGTCTCAGCTGTGGAATTTCTAAGTGCTATACCACTGCCTACTGCCCAGGTAATGATGCCTATATAGTTGCCATTTGCTAAAGCATTTATCGGATTTTCAACCATTTTATAAATGAGATCTTTTAATACATTGGTAATTCCTTGAGGTGCTGACATATCAGCGCTTGCAAGACCTTTTAAAGAAAGCTCCACTGGAAATAAGAAACTAGCAATAACTGCAACAACGGCTGCTAAAAATGTACCAATTAGATAGAGTGTAATGATCTTTTGCATACCTTTTGTATGACCAAAATCTCTTAAAATGATGGATGTTGCCACTAAAACAAAGACAAGAATAGGTGCGATCGCTTTTAGAGCACCTTTAAACAAATCTCCTAAAACCGAAGCTGAAGTTGCAATAGAATCGGCTGAACCAGCTTTTTCTTTGGCTTCGTTTAGCTGTTTGGCTTCATCTTGACTAAGGTGAGTTTTTATAACTTCATCTATGCTCAAACCACTCTCGTTTTGAATAGTTTGAATTTTAGCTGAGATCTTGTTATAAGGAGCTGCTTCGTAGTGTGTGTAAAAGCCAACTAGGGCACCTAGGATGATACCAACTAAAATTTGAACTATCAAATTTCCATCGGCGTATCTTCTTGCTATGTTTTTAAGCATATTCATTTGACACCTTAATAAATTAGTTTTTTGTTGATTTTAGCTAAACAATTTTTAAATATAAAGAATTTGATAAAGATTAATTAGCCTTTTAAAAAGATTTGTTACAATTGCACAAAATTTAGTCAAGAAAAAGGATGAAAATGTATCTATTTACTTCTGAAGTTGTAAGTCCGGGTCATCCAGATAAATGTGCTGATATAATCGCTGATAGCATAGTGGATACTATTTTAACACAAGATCCAAATGGTCGTGTCGCAAGTGAAGTCTTTGTGGCTGGAAAAAATATAGTAATAGGCGGAGAGATAAACTCAAAGGTAAAACTCTCTTTTAAAGATTACGAAAAGATCGTAAAAGATGCTCTTGCGCATATTGGATATGACGGAAAGAGTAATTTTACAAAAGAGCAGTGTTTGCACCCAGATGATATCGAGGTCAAAGTCTGCTTAAACCAACAAAGCCCAGATATAAATCAAGGCGTTGATCAGAATGATGGTGAGATTGGGGCAGGGGATCAAGGTATCATGTTTGGTTTTGCAAGCTGCGAAGCGAAAGAATTTATGCCAGCAGCCATAACTTACGCAAGAATGCTTTGTGAAAAAGTATATAAATTTGCCAAAGCAAACCCTGATAAACTTGGCGTTGATATAAAAACGCAAGTTACTATTGATTATGGTAGCAAAGATAATTTTGAAAACTGCAAACCTCAAAGTATCCACACTATCGTCGTCTCTGCACCTTGCGTGGAGACTATGAAGATAGAAGAGCTTCGCACACTAATTCAAAATTTAATAGACGAAACTGGTCTTCCAAAAGAGCTATATAATAAAGAAAAAACGATCATTTACATAAACCCAACAGGCAGATATGTAAATCACAGCTCACTTCACGATAGCGGTCTAACAGGCAGAAAACTAATCGTCGATAGCTTTGGCGGATATAGCCCGATAGGTGGTGGCGCTCAGTCAAGCAAGGACTACACAAAGGTTGATAGAAGCGGACTTTACGCAGCGCGCTGGATAGCCAAAAATATCGTCGCAGCTGGCCTTGCCAAAAAGTGTATCGTTCAGATAAGCTACGCAATAGGCGTTGCAAAGCCAACTTCAGTTAGTGTTGATACTATGGGAACTCACGCAAACGGCGTAAATGACGATATGCTTTCAAATTTTGTAAGCGAGCATTTTTCTCTAACACCTCGCTGGATAACAAATAAATTTGGTCTTGATAAGCCAAGTAAAGATACGTTTTTATACGCAAAAGTAGCTGCAAAAGGTCAAGTGGGAAATGCAAAATACCCTTGGGAAAAGCTTGACGCTGTCGATACTTTCAAAGCTTTACTAAAAAAATAATCAGAAAAAGTGGCTTTATTCAAAAGCCACTTTAAATTTCTTTTCAAAACTCATCCCAAAACGCTTTTTTAGGCTTTATGATCTCGCTTTTTGAGCCATTTACGCTGTGATAGACCGCTTTATTATATTTTGTGGCAAGGTGTTTTATTAATAGCCTTTGAAGCACAGGTTCGCTACTTGGTACAAACCAGCCGTTGTTTGTGATAGCTACAACCACGTCAAATTCGCCCTTATAAAGCTCCTCTCTTGTCGCCTCGTAGCAGATGGTGTTTCTGATTTTAACTCCATCTATCTCATAGTCACTAAAATTTTCAGCCTTTTTAAAGTCGCTAGCTCCGCCAAAAAATAGCTTATTTACTGCATCTTGCATAAATTTTGGCAAAGGAATTTCTTCGCCAAATGGTACTAAAAATTTCTTATCCATTCGCCTAAGAGTGCCATCTTGAAACAAAAAGGCGGAGTTATAAATTTGCTTATTTTCATAGGCAAGCGCACCAGCTACGATGGTTATCTTTTTTGAAAGCTCTTTTAGCTCATCAACGAGCAGCGGCTCATTTGTCATAAATAATGGAAACGCGCTCTCCGGAAGGACGATAAGGCGTTTTTGCTCGGCTATGGCGTTATTTATCATGTCTAAATTTTCATTTGTAAATTTCATGCGTAAGCTTTTATCCCAGCGCACCCTTTGAGCGACATCGGTGTTTATTAGCTCCACGTCAAATGGCAAGGTTTTTGCCTCGCTACTTTTAAACTGTAAAGCGGCGATGAGGCAGATAAAAGCTAGGATAAATTTTAAAATTTTACCCTTTAGGCTTAAAAAAATGGCTGCTAAAAATATAAATATAAGCCCTCTTGTGCTTGGCTCAAAAACACCCAAAACAAGTGTGGCTTCGAGATTAAACCAGTTAAAGCCAAATGGGTGAATATAACTTACTAAAAATAGTAAAACAGCTCTTAGCACGACAAAACTGGGAAAAGAGGCTACCCAAAACATAAATCCGTAAACAATGGCTACAAAGAGGATAACAAAAGGTATAAGCCAGATCAAATCATAGTAGATAAAACTAAAGCTGATCCAATAAAACCATAAAATTCCTGTGAAAAATCCAGTCACGAAAAAACCAGCTCTGCTTAAATTTATGATGATGTAAATTCCAGTCAAAGTTAGAAACGGCGAGATAAAATTTAAGAGCAAATTCTCGAAGAGGCTTAAAAAAATAAAGTTGGAAAGCAAAAAAGCACCGACAAAGGCTTTTATTATAATTTTAGTGCTAAAATGCCCATTTAAAAATCTTACAAATAAGGAAATCCATGCAAAACGCTGATTTTTTAACATCATTACTACCTCTTGTTGTGCTTTTCGCCATATTTTACTTTTTGGTTATTAGACCTCAACAAAAACAACAAAAAGCCCATGCAGCAATGCTCGCAGCTCTTGATAAAGGTGATAAGATAATAACTAATGGCGGACTTATCTGCGAAGTGATTAAAGCCGAAAATGATTTTATCAAAGTTAAACTTAACGATGATGTAATCGTTCGTATAGCACGCGAGTTTGTAGCTAAAAAGATCGAAGATAAATAATGCGTAACGCAAGAGTCACATATAGGCTAGTTATCTTAATATTAGCCTTGATTTTTGGTTTTGGCTTTTCGGTGCCATCTTTTTTTCAAACACAAAGTGGAGCTAAAATTTCACTTGGCCTTGATCTTCAAGGTGGCCTTCATATGCTGCTTGGTGTTGAAACGAGCGAAGCTATTCACTCAAAAATAAAATCAATAGCTGGAAGTATAAATTATTATGCTAAAAAAGAAGATGTGTTAATTGATAAATTTAAGATTAAAGAAGAGAACATTGACTTTACTCTCCTTGATGGCGACGAAGCTCCAAAAGTAGATAAAGCACTAGCTGAGATAAAGGGACTTGATATCAAAAAAGATGGTTTAAATTACAGCATATCTTTAACAGAACAAGAAAGAGTGGATACGATCGAATATGCGATCTCGCAAGCTGTTGAAACTATCAGAAATAGACTCGATCAGTTTGGTCTAGCTGAGCCAACTGTTGCCAGACAAGGCAAAGATAATATCCTAGTTGAGCTTCCTGGTATAAAGACTGAAGAGGATGAACAAAGAGCGAGAGATCTCATAGCAAGGGCTGCTCACTTGCAGCTTATGGCAGTTGATGATAAAAGACAAGATCAGGCTAATACAATGAGCGAGGCTGAAGCTGAGAGCTACGGCGATGTGATCTTTAAAGATGCTAAAAATGACCGCGTGAAATACGTCGTTAAAAATATCCCAGTGCTTGACGGCTCGATGCTAACTGATGCAAAAGTCGCATTTTCTCAGCAAAACAACCTACCGATCATAAATTTCACTCTCAACTCAGAGGGCGCTAGAATTTTTGGTGATTTTACTGGTGCAAATGTCGGAAAAAGGCTTGCTATTGTGCTTGATGGGAAGGTTTATTCAGCTCCTGTTATAAATGAAAGAATAGGTGGTGGCAGCGGTCAGATCAGCGGCGGCTTTACCCTTGATGAGGCTCACGACGTAGCTATTGCCCTTAGAAGTGGTGCACTTTTAGCCCCTGTTAAGATGCTAGAAAAAAGAAGCGTTGGCCCATCTTTGGGACAAGAGAGTATTAACCAAAGCATGGTAGCACTTGCTGCTGGATCTATCTTAGTCGTGTTATTTATGCTAGTTTATTATGGAATTTCTGGAGTTTTTGCAAATATTGCACTAGTTGCAGACGTCGTTATATTAGTTGCTGTCATGGCGCTTTTTGGAGCAACGCTTACTTTACCTGGTATGGCTGGTATTGTGCTAACGATCGGTATGGCTGTTGATGCAAACGTCATCATAAATGAGCGTATACGTGAGCTTTTGCGTGAAGGTGTAGCGATAAGAACAGCTGTGCAAAAGGGTTATGAGCACGCCATGAGCGCGATTATTGACTCAAACTTAACTACTATCATCACAGTTGCTGTGCTTTATGCTTATGGTACCGGTCCAGTTAAAGGCTTTGCAGTAACAATGGCAATAGGTATCATGGCTTCGATGCTAACAGCTATACTTGGCACTCACGGTATGTTTGATGCTGCTATGGATAAGATAGAAAAAAGTGGAAATACCAGACTTTGGTTTGGTTATAAAAGGAGCTAATGATGCAAATTTTTACTAAAGCAAAAGTTTATGATTTTATGCGTTTTAGATTTGCTTCACTAGCATTTTCTATATTTTTATTTGTTGGCTCTATTGTTTTACTTGCTACAAAGGGGTTAAACTACGGCATTGATTTCTCTGGCGGTACGCTTATTCAGCTCAAATACGACACAAAAGCGCCACTTGATAAAATCCGCGACGCTTTTGGCACAAATGAAGTGCTTAAAAACGCCTCTGTTACTGAATTTGGAAGCGAAGATGAAGCTGTTATTAGATTTTCAGGTTCAAGCTCAAATTTAACTGGTGATATCGGTACTGAGATAAAGCAAATTTTAAAAGATACTGGAAATTTTGAAGTAAGACGTGTTGATATCGTTGGACCAAAGGTTGGTGATGAGCTTAGAGAAAAAGGCTTGATGGCTCTTGGAATTTCACTAATTGGCATATTAATCTACATCACGTTTAGATTTGAGTGGCGTTTCGCACTTGCTGCGATCGCAACTGAAATTCACGATATAGTTATAACTGTCGGTGCTATTTCGCTATTTGATATCGATGTAAATTTGGACACATTAGCTGCTGTTTTAACGGTGCTTGGCTACTCTCTAAATGATACGATTATTATCTTTGATAGGATAAGAGAAGGTATCAAAGAGAGCAAGCGAACTGACATCGAGGGCGTTATCAATGAGTCAGTCTCAGCCACACTTTCAAGAACTATCCTAACTTCAGCCACTACGATGATGACAGTTCTTGTGTTATTTTTATTTGGTGGAGATATGATACATGGATTTTCATTTATTCTTATCGTTGGTATTGTCATAGGAACTATCAGTTCGATCTACATCTCTTCGCCGTTTCTTATCTGGTTTAAATTTAGCATCGAGCATTTTAGAAGTAGAGAGACTGAAAAGCAAAAGATAAAAAAAGAGCGCGAAAAAGAGCGTGCTATGTTTGAGAAAGGCGTTGTGTAAGGAGGGATAATGAACTGGGGAAAAGTTATCTACATATTTTTTGCATTGATGAGTCTTACGACTACGGCAGAATTTTTATATGATAAAAACGAGATTGCACTTTTTGTGGCAGCTAGTATAAATTTGGTTTCAACGCTACTTAAGATCGGTGTTAAAAATTTACTCTCAGCTGAGCTTTTTGCAAGCTCGCTGGTTGCTGATTTGCACCTTATACCAGCTTTTGTTATTTTGCAAGTCTCTGAAAATATAACACTTAGCTATTCGTTGGCTATTGGCGCAGTCATTGCAAATATATTTTCACTAGCCTTGGTTTTAATAGAATCAAGTAAAGCTCAAGAAGAATTTTAGGAGAAAAAATGGCTGAAAAGAGAAAATATGAGCCTTTAAAGATAGAAAAAAAATGGCAAGAGATTTGGGATAAAAATGAAGAATTTGAACCAAAAGACGATCTAAGCTTGCCGAAAAAATATATCCTAAGTATGTTTCCTTATCCAAGTGGACGCATACATATGGGGCATGTAAGAAACTACTCTATCGGTGATGCACTTGCTAGATCATATAGAAAAAGTGGTTACAACGTGCTTCATCCTATTGGCTTTGATAGTTTTGGCATGCCAGCTGAAAATGCAGCCATAAAACATAAAATTCACCCTAAAATTTGGACTTACGAAAACATCGACTATATGAAAAAGGAGCTTGCAAGCCTTGGTTTTTCATTTTCTAAAAAGAGAATTTTAGCCACGTCTGATCCACTTTACACTAAGTGGGAGCAAAGCTTTTTTATAAAGATGTTTGAAAAAGGGCTTGTTTATAGAAAAAATGCAATTATAAATTGGTGCGAATACGATCAAACCGTGCTTGCAAATGAGCAGGTAGAGGATGGTAAATGCTGGAGATGTGGTAATGAAGTGGTGCAAAAAGAGCTTCCAGGATATTACTTTAACATCACAAAATACGCTAGCGAGCTACTTGATGATCTAAAACTTCTTGAAGGCAAATGGCCAAATCAAGTAATCACAATGCAAGAAAACTGGATCGGCAGAAGCTATGGCTTGGAGTTTAAATTTTATCTTGATGAGGCTTCAAAAGAGGCTTTGGGTGGTAAATTTGACGGCTTTGAGGTGTTTACTACAAGAGCTGATACGATTTACGGCGTTAGCTACACAGCCCTTGCACCTGAACATCCTATTGTAAAAGCGTTGCTTGAGAGTGATAAAATTGATGAAAACAAAAAGATAAAGATAAAAACAATCCTAAATCAAAGCCCAAGAGAGCGTCAAGCGAGCGAAAAAGATGGAGAATTTTTAGGAATTTATGTCGTTCATCCACTTACCAATGAAAAAATCCCAGTTTGGGTTGCAAATTTTATCTTAGCTGACTACGGCAGTGGCGCTATTATGGCTGTCCCTGCACATGATCAAAGAGACTTCGAGTTTGCAAGTAAATTTAATCTTCCTATAAAACCAGTTGTAAAGCCGCTTGAAGGTGAGAATGATGGCTCTAAAGCATATTCGGAGTATGGAATTTCTATAAATTCTGAGCTTATAAATGGATTTGCTTCAGAAGAAGCTAAAAATTTCATAATAGAAAAATTTGAAAAAGATGGTTTAGGCAAAAGGATCACAAACTACAAACTAAGAGACTGGGGAATTTCTCGTCAAAGATACTGGGGTGCGCCAATACCTGTCGTGCACTGCAAATGCTGCGGCGTAGTGCCTGAAAAAGAGGAAAATTTACCTATCGCGCTACCTGAAGATGTCGAGATCACAGGCGAGGGCAATCCTTTAGATAAACACCCAACTTGGAAATTTACAAAGTGTCCAAAATGTGGTAAAGATGCGATTAGAGAGACTGATACGATGGATACGTTTGTGGAGAGTAGCTGGTATTTTGCTAGATTTGCAAGCGATGAGAAGATGTGGGAACAAAAAGCGCTTGATGAAAAGAGCGTGAATTACTGGATGAATGTAGATCAGTATATCGGCGGCATCGAGCATGCGATTTTGCACCTTTTGTATGCTAGATTTTTCCAAAAGGTCTTAAGAGATCTAGGCTATCTAAGAGATGACGAGCCATTTGAAAATTTGCTAACTCAAGGCATGGTCTTAAAAGATGGCAAAAAGATGAGCAAAAGTAAGGGCAATGTCGTAGATCCTGATGATATTATTAATAAATATGGTGCCGATACAGCAAGGCTTTTTATCCTTTTTGCAGCGCCTCCTCAAAAAGAGCTTGAGTGGAATGACAGCGCAGTTGAGGGTGCATTTAGATTTTTAAATAGGCTTTGGGAGAAGGCACAAACTATCAAAAAGATAGACGAACTGCCTCAGATAGACCATGAAAGTCTAAACAAAGATGAGAAATTTGCAAGGCTAAAAATTTATGAAGCGCTTAAAAAATCAACCGAGGTTTTTGGTGACACATTTGCTTTTAACACATTAATCGCTGCTTGCATGGAGGCGTTAAACGCCATAAATGCGCAAGATAACGAAGATGTAAATGCTGAAGGCTTTTTTATTATCTTAAATTTACTAGAACCTATCGTGCCGCATATCGCAAATGAGCTTAGCGAAGAGTTATTTGGCCGTAAGAATTTTACAAAGCTTGAAATGAAAGAAGAGGTTTTTGTAAAAGATAGCATCGCTCTTGCAGTTACGGTAAATGGCAAAAAAAGAGCCGAGTTTGAAGTGGCAGCAAGCGAGAGCGAGGGTGAAATTTTAAAGCTAGCTAAGCAAAATGTGGCTAAATGGCTTGAAGGAAAAGAAATTTTAAAAGAGATTTACATAAAAGGCAAATTAGTAAATTTTGTCATTAAAGGATAAATTTTGAGATATTTTTTAGCGTTTTTTATTGCGATATTTATCTGCGGGTGTGGTTATAAGCCGGTTTCAAAGATCACACATGATCTAGTAGGTGATAAAATTTACGTTGATGTGATTATCAGCAAAGAAGAGCCGAAAAATAGTGTTTGGATAAAGGATGCTGTAAAAGAGGGCATGGTCGCAAGGCTAAATAAAAATTTATCAAGCAAAGAGAGTGCTGATACTTCGATAATTATTTCGGTAAAAGATTTAAATTACGAAGCAATTATTTATGATGAGTTTGGCTACATTACGTCATATAAGGCACATTTAAGCTTAAATTATAAGACTAAATTTAAAGATGGTAGCGTAGTTGATATTCCAGCCACTGGCGAGTATGACTTTAGTGTCGCAAGACGTCAAAAAGATGTAAGATTTGCTGATAGCGTTCTTAGTGATACTCAAAAATACGAAGCTATCAAAGAGGCATCAAAAGAGGCCTTTGATGAGTATATCGCAAGTTTAGCGGTAAAAGGATATAGAAATGGCAGCAGTAACCGTTAGTCAAATAGTCAAGGAAGCCTTAAATGAGATCAAAGATCGTCATTTGATGCTAACGCCAGAGAATTACACTGAAGTCTATAATGAAATTTCTAAAAAACATGGCTTTACGACAGAAGAGAGTAAAAAGATAGAAAAATATATCTCAAGACTTGGTGATGAATATAAAAATCAAGCCCTAAGCCTTCATATAAAGACGGTCGATGAGTTTGTCGCTTTTATGACTGCCAGGCTCTCTAGAGGCGCTCAACAAGGAGCGGGACTTGCGACTGACGATAAAAAATTACAGTCACTAAATGCATTTGCTAGAAGAATTCTCCAAGCTATCTCAATGCTTCACAATAAAGATGCAAAAAGCCTAGCAGAGCAAAGTATGCAGCTACTTGCTAGAAGATATGATGAGAAAAATCTTGAAGACATGTGCCTTAGATGGTTTGACTTTGTTAGTTCGTACGACACTGAATTTTTAGAATTTTTGAAATATTATGGTGTTAGAAATTTTGATGATTTAAAGACAATGAGTTCTGAACTCGAGAAATTTCTTACACAAAAAGACGAAAATGGCGAAGAGGATGTTTTGATTCAGCTTTTAAGTCTTACTCTTGAACCTTCTATTACAAAGGATCTTGATGAAGAGCTTAGTACGATAAGAAGTACTTTGAAGCAAAATCCTAAAACCTTAAATAGCAAAGAATTTCAAGAAAAGGTAAAGGCATTTGTTGATCGCAGAATAGAAGAAGATAGAACGGAGATCATAGAAAAAGTTGGTTCGCTAAATAATGTCTTGCAAAATATAAGCGAGAGAATTTCTGATATTGCAGTTAGCTCACAAAGTAGTTCTGATAAAGTTAAAAGCATCAAAAATGATCTAAAAAATGTAAATTTAAATACAAATAGTATCGATCAAGTAAGAAGCATGCTTATTGAGATCGCTGGTGCTTTGGAGATCGAGAGCAAAGAGCTTGGTATCGAGATGCACAATAGGCAAGCTACTATCTTAGAGCTTCAAAATAGAGTGAACAGCCTTGAAAAAGAGCTTGAGGAAGCCAAGCTGGAGAGCAAAGAAGACTTTTTGACAAAAGTATCTACTAAGCGTGCTTTGATGAACGAGATTCAACGCATTGAAGAGGCATATAAACGCTATGGGACTGATTATTCTATCTGCTTTGTTGATATTGACTTTTTCAAAAGCATAAACGATACTTATGGGCATGAGGCTGGAGATGTTATTCTTTCAGCGGTAGCTCAAGTACTTAAGAAAAACGCTAGAAAGGTTGATTTCGTTGGTAGATATGGCGGTGAAGAATTTGTAATCTTACTTCCAAGCACTGGCTTAAAAGATAGTGTTAAATTTGGGGATAAGCTAAGAAGTATGATAGAAAATTTCAAATTTATTTATAAAAATGAGCGTATCAAGGTTACTATAAGCTCCGGCATAGCGACAAGAAGTGCAAATTTAAGTGAGACGATGACACTTGAGGCTGCTGATAAGATGCTTTATCTCTCAAAAGAAAATGGTAGAAATCAAGTAATGCCAAAGATAATCGAGGAAAAATGAGCCTAGCTAAATTTCTTGATGGCAAACCACTTTACTACAAAGAGATTGATTATGGTAGGATTATTAGAGCGTATGCGACTATAAAAGAGCACATAAAGCCATTTAAGATTATTCACATAATAGGCACAAATGGCAAAGGTAGCACTGGCCGCTTTTTAGCACAAATTTTAAGCCAAAATGGCGCAAAAGTAGGGCACTACACGAGCCCTCATATATTTAAATTTAACGAGCGATTTTGGCTAAATGGTGAGGTCGCTAGTGATAAAATTTTAGAGGTAGCTCACGAGCGTTTGCAAGGACTTTTAAGCGACGAGTACAAGATAAAAACGAGTTATTTCGAGTATATGACATTGCTTTCAGCTGTGCTTTTTGAGGGTTGCGATTATTTTGTCTGCGAGGCTGGCATGGGTGGTGTGCTTGATGCGACAAATGTCTTTGAAAAAGAGTTAAGTATTTTTACGCCCATCGGACTTGATCATACGGTAGTTCTTGGGGATAGCTTAGAAGAAATTTCACGCACGAAATTTGAAGCTATGGGCAAAAGAGCTATTTTAAATGATGAGATGAACGAGATAAGCGTTGCTATCGCAAAAGAGATCGCAAGCGAGAGGAGCGCAATTTTGAGCTTCCCAAGAGAAATTTTAACCAAAGAAAATTTAAACGAGATCACAAACTACGCAGAGAAATTTAATCTGCCAGAGTTTTTAAGATCAAATTTAACTCTAGCCTACGCCGCAGCTAAAATTTTAGATAACAGCATAGACATAAAAAAGCTTGGTACTCTTACGCTTCGAGGTAGATGTGAAAAGATTGCCTCAAATTTATACGCTGATGTCGGTCACAACGAGCTTGGTGCTAAGGCTGTGGCTAAGAAATTTAGCTCTAAAGAGTTTAGTGACAAGAAGCTAACACTAGTTTATAACTCATTTTTAGATAAAGATTTCAAGGCGGTTTTGGCAGCTTTAAAGCCAGTTGTCGAGGATGTGCTGCTTTATCACTACCACTGCGAGGGCAGGGAGCTTGGCGGAGAGCTCATAAATAAAGCGCTAAATGAGCTTGAAATTTCACATAGAGAGTTTGAGCCAAGCGATATGAACGATATAAAAGAGGCAAAAAACGGCAAAATTTATCTAGCCTTTGGCTCATTTCATCTAGTTGAAGCCTTCTTAAAAGAGTACTATGCAAGCAAGGGTCTATGAGTATCTTTTAACGCACGCCCCACAAATTCTCATCTGCGAAGATGATAAAGAGGCGGCACTTTGCGCTGATGCGGCTAGTTTTGCTGGCTTTAACGCATTTAAACTACCTGATTTCAGAGCTAAAAAGGGTGATGATCTAAGAAGCTTTAACGAAGAGCTCTTTGAAATTTCATCCGTTCTTAGCAAATACTATAAATTTGATGGCAAAAAGATCATCATAAGCCCATTTAGCACGCTTTTAAACCCACTTCCAACGCAAAAAAATTTAGAGAGCTCAACGATCAAGCTAAAAGATAATCTAAATTTAAGCGAATTTGCCGACTTGCTCATACGCTTTGGTTACGAGTGCGTTGATATCGTTGAGAGCGTTGGCGAGTTTAGCATTCGTGGCGAAGTCATTGACATTTACGGCGTAAATATGGACGATCCAGTTAGAATTTTACTCTTTGGCGATGAGGTGGAGAGCATTAGAAATTATAACACCGCCACGCAAATTAGCAATAAAGCTGAGCTAAGTGAAGCTGAGATCGTGCCATTTATCGCAAATTTGAGCAAAGATGAGTTTGAAAAAGTTAGCCAAAAGATCGAGGATATGCAAAGCGATGCTTTGGTGAGCGATCTAAATTCGCTTGGATTTTGGGCGATAGATAGCTTTAGTGACTATTTAAAAGAATTTGACTCAAAGCTTGTTAAAAAGATCGATTTTGAAATTTATGATGTGCCTGAAGATAAATTTAAGGGTATTGAAATTTTACCCGAGCCAAAGGTTTATAAAGATCTTGAGGTTACTTTAAATTTTGACTTTTTTGAGCTAAATAAGAGCAAAAGCATAACCGTTCTTTCAAGAAATGAAGGGCTTTTTAAGGGCTATGAGCTTGACGGCTTTGCCAACGTAAAGCTTGAAATTTCGCCCCTTGTAGTAAATTTAACCTCAAGTGATAAGACTGTAGTATCACTTAATAAATTTGAGAAAAAAAGGCGAGTAAAACGCTCAAGTCTCGTGGTGGACGAGCTAAAAATAAATGACTACGTCGTGCATGAAGATTATGGTATAGGTCGTTTTCTAGGGCTTGAAAAGATCAAGGTTTTGGGCGCGACAAAGGAATTTGTGGTTATCGCCTACCAAAATGACGACAAGCTTCTTTTGCCAGTTGAGCATCTAAATCTGATAGACCGCTACATTGCACAAAATGGCTCTATGGCGGTGCTTGATCGCTTGGGTAAGGCAAATTTTGCCAAGATAAAAGAGAAGGTTAGAGAAAAACTCTTCGCGATCGCTTCAAAGATTGTAGCAATGGCGGCAAAAAGAGAGCTGATCGCAGGCAAAATTTTGCAAAAAGAGGATATCTCTTATCTAAATTTTGTCCAAGACGCTGGCTTTTCATACACGAATGATCAGCAAAAGGCGGTAAATGATATAAAAGATGAGCTAAAAAGCGGCAAGGTGATGGATAGGCTGCTTAGTGGCGACGTGGGCTTTGGCAAGACCGAAGTTGCGATGAATGCTATATTTACCTGCATAAAATCAGGCTTTAGCGCGTTTTTCTTCGTGCCAACGACGCTTCTTAGCTCGCAGCACTACAAGACGCTAAGCCAGAGATTTAGCAAATTTGACATAAATGTCTTTAGACTGGATCGCTTCTCAAGTGCCAAAGAGAAGGCAAGCCTGCAAAAAGCGCTAAAAGAAAATGAGCCCATAGTTTGCGTGGGAACGCATGCGCTTCTTGGCGTAAAGGCTGAAAATTTAGGTCTGATCGTCGTTGATGAAGAGCATAAATTTGGCGTTAAGCAAAAAGAGCAACTAAAAGAAATTTCTCAGCACTCACACATCTTAAGCATGAGCGCCACGCCGATACCAAGAAGCCTAAATATGGCGCTTAGTAAGATAAAAACATATAGTATTTTGGCCACTCCGCCAAGCTCGAGGCTGGATGTGAGAACAAGTGTGAGAGAGTGGGACGAAAAGGTCGTCAAAGAGGCGATCATGCGTGAGCTAAGACGTGGTGGGCAGACTTTTTACATCCACAACCACATCGCAGACATAGAGCAGACAGCAAATGATCTAAGAAAAATTTTGCCAAAGCTTAGAATTTTGATACTTCACTCAAAGGTAAATGCGAAAGTTACTGAAGATGAGATGATGAAATTTGAGCGGGGCGAGTACGACTTGCTGCTTTGTACTAGCATCGTTGAAAGCGGCATCCACTTGCCAAATGCAAACACAATAATCGTAGAAAATGCTAATAAATTTGGCATGGCTGACCTGCACCAGCTGCGCGGACGCGTGGGTAGAAGCGACAAGCAGGCCTACTGCTACTTTTTGGTGGAAGATAAAGATGCTATTAGTAAAGACGCGCTAAAACGACTTGTGGCACTCGAGGGCAACTCATTTTTGGGCGCTGGCTCAGTGCTTGCCTATCACGACCTTGAGATAAGAGGTGGTGGTAACATCATTGGCGAGGCGCAAAGTGGACACATCGAGGCTATTGGCTACTCGCTATATCTAAAGATGCTAGAAGATGAGATAAATAAGCTTCTTAATCAAGACTCCGCAAAGCTTGACAAGATCGATCTAAAGCTTAGTGTGAGCGCCTTTTTAAATCAAGAATTTATAAGAGAAGATAGGCTAAGGCTTGAGATTTACAGGCGTCTTAGCAAGTGCAAAGAAGTGGGTGAGGTCTATGAGATACAAAGCGAGCTTGAGGATAGATTTGGCAAGATAGATACGTTTACAAAGCAGTTTTTAGATGTCATCATCATTAAAATTTTAGCTCTAAAAGCTGGTATAAAAACGATCTCAAACAGCGAGCAAAATATATTAATAACAAAAAATGATGATGAGAAAATCAGGCTAAAGTCACGCAGCAAGGACGATGACGATGTTTTGGCTGAAATTTTGGTCTATCTAAGAAAGGATAAGAAGTGATAGATTGGGGCGTGAAGTATGCAGCAATTTACAGAAGCACAAAAGGCATGCTAAAACCAGTTGATGATATTGATTTTGTAGATATCGACTCACTTTATGGGCTAGAGAAACAAAAAGAAATTTTGCTAAAAAATACTCTAAATTTTATAGAAGGTAAAGATGCAAATCACGTGCTTCTTTGGGGTGAGAGAGGATGTGGCAAGTCAAGCCTTGTAAGGGCTATTTTTACTAAATTTTATAAAGCTGGACTTCGCATCATTGAGATCGGCTGCGAGGATCTAAAATATCTTGGCGACATCATCGATGAGATCAGAAAGAGTGAGTTTAAATTTATCATTTTCTGCGATGATCTAAGCTTTGAAAATGGCAGCAATGAGTATAAATTTCTAAAACCTATCATGGATGGCTCTATCCAAAAGCCACCAAAAAACGTCCTTTTATACGCTACATCAAATCGTAGACATCTAATAAGTGAGTTTAAAAGTGAAAATGAAAACTCAGAGCTAATTGACGGAGAAATTCACTACAACGACGCAGCTCAGGAGAAAATTTCTCTCTCAGATCGCTTTGGCCTTTGGATCAGCTTTTATCAAGGCAACTACGACGAGTATCTAAAAATGGTTGATTTTTACTTCAAAGACTACGCAGGTGACAAAAAGGAGCTTCATACGCTTGCTAAAAATTTTGCCACGCTAAGAGCTAGTAGAAGTGGTAGGACAGCAAAGCAGTTTTATCTAACTTTTAAAGAAAATTTAAAATGACTTCAACCGATCTATTTTTAACCTTGTTTAATCACAAAAACAAAAATTTAGACGAGCTAAAGTGGCCAGGTGAGGGCACTTTTGAGGTTGTTTTGGGCGCTATTTTAGTGCAAAATACCAACTGGAAAAACGTAGAAAAAGCGCTAGATAATCTAAAAAAAGCAAACAAAGATAGCCTACAAGGCATTTGCGAGCTTGAAAACAGCGAGCTTGCTACGCTCATAAAGCCAAGTGGCTTTTATAACACAAAGGCTAAACGGCTAAAGACGCTTTGCCAAGCCATAAGAAACGAGTTTGACGACTTTGAAAATTTCAAAGAAAATGTAAGTCGTGAGTGGCTCATAAGCGTAAAAGGTGTTGGAGCCGAGACTTGTGATGCGATACTTGCTTATGCTTGCGGTAAACCTTACATAGTCGTTGATGCTTACGCACTTAGGATAATGGCATATTTTGACTATACTTTTGAGAGCTACGACGAGGCTGCTGAGTGGTTTAGTTCGCTTGATTATGATGAAATTTATAAATTTCTTGATAGCGAGAAATTTGATGAGGTTGAAATTTTAAAACTCTACCACGCTCTTATTTTGGAGTTTTGTAAAGAGAATTTCAAAGGTAAAACTTTAAGCCAAAATGGTCAAAAAATATTAAGTAGCATTAAAAATTAAACTACTAATATGTAACAACTCTTTATAAATTTGCCAAAGATTGGGGCTTTTTATAATCTATTTTAAAATTCTGTGCTAAATTTACACAAAATTTATCTTATTTAATTTAGGAGGAGTGATGATTTACGATAACATCGTTAAAACGATTGGTAATACACCTATTGTAAAGATAAAAACAGGTGCTGATGAAGCCGAAATTTATGTAAAATTAGAGTTTTTTAACCCAGGTGGCTCTGTAAAAGATAGGATCGCATTTAATATGATAACTAAAATGCTAGCTGACGGTACGCTAAAAGAGGGTGATACTATCGTTGAGCCAACGAGCGGAAATACTGGCATTGGTGTAGCGATGTGCGGTGCTGCACTTGGTTTTAAAGTGATACTTTGCATGCCAGAGAGCATGAGTATCGAAAGACGCAAAATAGTGGCTGCTTATGGCGCACAGCTTGAGCTTACTCCTGCGTCTGGTGGTATGAAAGCAGCGATCGCAAGAGCTACAGAGCTAGCAGCTCAGCCAAATCATATAATGCTAAGCCAGTTTGAAAACAAGTATAACCCACAAGCTCACGAACTAACAACAGCAGCTGAAATTGTGGCTGATTTTAGTAAGCTTGATGCCTTTGTAGCTGGCGTTGGTACAGGTGGCACAATAAGTGGCGTAGCAAAAATTTTAAAAGAAAAGGGCTATGATACTAAGATCATCGCAGTTGAGCCTGAAGCATCGCCGGTTTTAAGTGGTGGTAACCCAGGACCGCATAAAATTCAAGGCATTGGAGCCGGATTTTTACCAAATACTATGAATATGAGCCTAGTTAGTGAAGTAGAAAAAGTAACCAACGATGATGCGCTAAACGCAGCTAGAGCAATCGCTAAAAGTGATGGACTCATGATAGGTATAAGTGGTGGTGCTGCTTACGTGGCTGCAAAAAGAGTAGCTAAAAGACTTGGCGCTGGCAAAAAAGTACTTTTCATAGCTCCAGATAATGGCGAAAGATACTTAAGCACAGAGCTTTACGGAGCATAAAAATATGTGGGAGAGTCTAAAGGAGCTAGTTCAAACTGTTCGTGAAAAAGACCCATCGGTACATAAGTGTTGCTTTTTGGCAATACTTATAAACACTCCTGGTGTTCATGCGGTTTTGTTTCATAAAATTTCTCATTTTCTATATAAAAAAGAGCATTTTTTTCTAGCTAGGCTTATCTCGCAAATTGCAAGATTTTTAACAGGCATCGAGATCCACCCTGGAGCAAAGATCGGTAAGAGATTTTTTATAGATCACGGCATGGGCGTGGTTATTGGTGAGACGGCTGAGATAGGTGATGATGTAATGATGTATCATCAAGTAACGCTTGGAGGCACTGGAAAAGAGTGTGGCAAAAGGCACCCGACTATAAAAAATGGTGTGACTATCGCAGCTGGCTCAAAGATACTAGGCGCCATAACGATCGGCGAAAATGCTAAGATCGGTGCAAATTCAGTCGTGTTAAAAAATGTCCCAGCAAACGCGACAGTCGTTGGTATACCAGCGAGAATAGTTCGAGTAAATGGGACAAAATTTGAGCCAGAATTTATTATCTAATCTTAAAGATTAGATAAATTTATTCTTACTTTTTATGCTTTAAAATTTGAGCATAAATTTCGTCTTTTAGTTTTAACTTCTCTTTCTTTAAATTATCAATTTCAGATGGTTTTGCTAGGTTGTCGTCTATTTTTTTATTTAGCTCATCATGTTTTTTGCAAAGAGTAGCAAAACGAGCATCGGTTTTCTTTAGCTCATTTATAAGGTCTGTATATTCATGTAACATATCGGCTCCTATAAAAATTTGAGAAATTTTATCAAGACTTTGTAAATGCTTGGATATAAAAAAGGCGCCAAGCCATTGCTTAAATTTTTAAAAAGAGTGAGTAGAAAAATTTATTTTATACGTATTTAAATTCTTCAGGTTTATGTTTGCTTTTTACAACACGCTTGGTTAGACGTATTCCATCAACGGTACCGATGACTAAAAGCTTTGATCCTGTTCCTACTAATGTGTCACCATTTGGCATTGGTACAAAATTATTATTTATATCTCTAATGCCTACTATGTCCGCATTTGTAATATTTCGTAGATGAGTCTCTTTTAATCTTTTAAATCTTATCCAAGAGTAATCAGGCACAAGAATTTCTTCTATATCGATAGGTGAATTTTTTGTATACAAAAACTGCTCTAATAAATTTTCCATATCCGGCCTTACGCTCATGGCACTTAACCGCTGTGCGACTAAGCGAGATGGACTTACCACATTGTCAGCACCTAATTTTTTTAATCTTTGCGTATCGTCTTCTGTCTCTGCATTTGTGATGATATGATAAGGCTTTCTGCGACCTATCTCTTTTTCATAAAGTCTTACAGATGCTATAAGGGCGATGTTATCAGCAATATTTGAGCTAAGAGTTATAAGACCTTTTGCACTTGATAGATGTGTTTTTAAAAAGGCAATTTGCGTGTGTGGCTGAGCTTTTATGAAATATGGATATTTATAAATTTGAGCTAGCTCTGCAATATCTTCTCTATCATCGACCACTACAAAAGGTATATGATTTTCGCGAAATTGAGCACTAAGTTCGATTGTGTATAGATTGTGATAACAAATAACGAAGTGATTTTTTAGTCTTGCGATCCTATAAAGCATGCGTCGTTCCTTTAAAATGCTAATTAATGTACCTCTTTTTAAAACCTCAACCACAATACCAATCGATAGTGTAAATATAATAAAACCAATAAGTATAAATGTGATAGTAAAAATTCTGCCCTTTGGAGTTATTGGAGCAACTTCGGTAAAACCAACTGTTGTAAAAGTCATACCAGCTTGGTAAAAGGCATCTATTAGCGAGAAATTATCTATTAAGACATAACCTAATGTTCCAAAAAGTAACAGTAATACGACTGAAATTAGTGGAAATCTAAAAGGTTTTAATTGTTCGTAAAGCTCAGTATCTAGGCTTATTTCTGGTTTTGTAGAGTTTGACCAGTTGAGGAATTTTAAAAGTCTTGAGAGAAAAGACATAAATTCCTCTTCATCTTATATTCTTAGTTTGATTGTTTTTTCATCGTTCTTAGAGTAGAAGCAGCAACTTTTATCTTTCTTGTAGTACCATCTTCTAGTGTAACACGAATCGTTCTAAGATTTGGCAAGAATCTTCTTTTGGTTTTATTGTTAGCGTGGCTCACATTGTTGCCTATCATCGGTCCTTTGCCTGTTATCGCACATCTTTTTGACATTTTTTTTCCTTATAAACAAAAATTTCTGCTGATTTTATCTAAAACAAACAAAAGTAATGCTTAAATAGATTCTTTTTTAAAAGAATTGATTTTTATTAATAATCTAGATAAAATAACACCTTTGCCTATAATTATAAATAGCAAAAATATTTAGAAATCTTGAGTGATACAAAATGCTTAGTAAAGAGTTGATCGAAAAAAATGTTGATTTTGTTTTACAGATGCCAACTCTTTTTGAAAAGGTCGAGCACTTTTTGTTAGCTGGTAATGTAACTGAGGCAGTTGCTACTTTACAAAATATAGCGTCTTTTAAAACTTATTTTAGCTCCATTTTTAAGCGTGCAAAATTTGATATTCCTTATGATGGCAACGATTTGGTAGTAATAGCAAATATGCTTGGCATTGATACTTTTAGAGCGATAGTGCTTTCTTATTTTATATTTTTAAAATCCCCAAAAATTTATAAGGTATTTAATTTTAAAATCGTCGATTTAATCGAGCTTAATGCTAAAATTTTATCAGATTGGCTAAAGATATTAAATTCTTTTAAAGAAAAGCACTATAACTATTTATCGCTTGCTCCGTATTCTATGGCCTGTATTATAGTGTGTGAGAATTTGTTTTCAAAATATCCATCTTGCATGTCAGATGTTATTTTGTATTCTGACGTAAGCTATAATAAAATTTTGCAAAAAAAATATGGCTTTAGTCTTTGGGATATTTTTTTAAAAGCGATGAATATGAACAAACAATCATTAAGCAAGATTGATAAAGAGATGCTTTGTTTTTTTGAGATTTTGCTCTCTTATGAGTCCAGTAGGCCTGAATTTTATGATTTTGGAGTTGATAAAATTTTAGATATCAATGTTTATCCAGAGATGCAAACCATTATATTTATTAAAAAAGCTCTACAAAAATGAAATTAACTTTTAATGGCTCAATGGCTATTATAAGGCCTTTTGGTTTTTTGGAAGCAGAGAATGTTCCATTAAAATTAAGTGAAAAATACATAAACCAAATTTTATCACGCGATATCAGCGCTATACTGCTCTCACTAAAAAATGTTACATTTTTTAGTCCTGTTTGGCTTGGTAGAATAATTGAAAATTTAAGCGAAGAAGCACAAAAGCATGGGGTAGTATTTGCGATTTGCGATTACAATGAAATTTTTTATGAATTGATGATGAAAACAGTTAAGAATATTTTAAATATTTCAATGTTTGAAAGTGAAAATATCGCAAGCTTGTTTTTAAATAAATTTCTAAACAATGCAAATGACAAAGTTTTCATTTATAACTCAACTGAGCAGTACAAGCACTATTTAGCTAATTATCTTAAAAATCGCTCATTTGATGTGGTTGAGGCTAGAGATGCAACCGAGTTTAATAAAAAAAAGAATTTATATAGTTATGCAGTATCACAGCTAAATCATGTGAGATTAAGACAAAATCAGATAGATACTTTTATAAAAGATGGTGTCGTTGTTTATGCTATAAAAAGTTTTATGGACTCAGATTTTATTGAAGATTTTGATATGTCAGCTCATGACATTATGCTAAAAATCGGATATAAATTTTTTATTTTATGGGTAAATATTTCTGGTGCTTTAAATATAAGGGGTGCAAAATTTCTAATCAAACTTGCTAGCATTAGCAAAAGATCAGGTGCATTTATTTCGCTTTGTGGCATAAACGAATCAAATTTATCTATTGAATTAGTAACATACCTTAAAGATGCAAATATATTTATCTATAAAAATTTAAATGACTTTTACAAAGACGACACTATTTTTTATCTTAAAAAAAGAGACTTTGATGCGGAGCCAGTAGATATCAACAAGAGTGTTGTTCAAATTTCATCTTATGTGACGCAAATTGCGAGCAAAATTATCTCACAGTTAGCAGAAGAAGAAATTTTGTGCGTTGATACCAAAGTTAGTGCGCTTGATATGGAGAATGAGTGCGATTATTTACGTATTTGTGTTCAGTATTATGGTGATATTTACGCAAGAGTACTATTTGGAGTAAAAAAAGATAAGTTAGACAAAATTTGCTCTATTTTTATGCCTGAAGGCAATGATTCAAATGATTATTTAAGTGGATATTCTCAAATTTTTAGTATCATTACAGATAAATTTTTGACTCATCTTTGGCAAAAAGGCATAAAAGTAAAAGTTAGTTTGCCTAAAATTTTATCCGATGATGTTTTTTTCGATCACAATAGTGTAGGCATCATGAACAGACTAGATGTAAAAGATGACGAAATAGGCTTTGTATTTGTAACCAAGTAAGGAGAAGAAATGTACGTTGCACCTAGTATTTTATCGGCTGATTTTGGAAATTTGGCAGCTGAGATAAGAGCCATTTGCGAGGCTGGGTGTGATCTGGTGCATGTTGATGTTATGGATGGACATTTTGTGCCAAATTTAACTATCGGACCAGTCGTGGTAAATGCCGTTGCAAAGGTAGCCACAAAGCCACTTGATATACATTTGATGGTTGAAAATAACTCATTTTTTGCTGACCTTTTCTTGCCGTTAAAGCCAAAATTTCTAACCTTTCACATTGAAGAAGAGAAGCATCCATTAAGGCTCATCGATCACATCAGAAAAAATGGCGTTGGCCCTGGCATCGTGCTAAATCCGCATACGCCAGTTAGTGCGATCGAGCATATCGTTGATGAAGTCGATATGGTGCTTTTAATGAGTGTAAATCCTGGCTTTGGCGGTCAGAAATTTATGCCAGTCGTGCTTGAAAAAACAAGGACACTAAGAGAGCTGATAGAACGAAAAAACGCTAAGTGTCTGATCGAAGTAGATGGCGGCGTAAACGGACTAAATGCGCCTGATCTTGAAGAAGCCGGAGCTGATATCTTGGTGGCTGGCAACTACATCTTCTCGTCAAATTCTTACGAACAAGCCATCCGCGCCATAAAGCTTGAGTTTTGAAACCAAAAAAACAGCGTTTAGAAAATAGCATTGAAATTTTAGCTAGGCAAAATTTAAGCTATCATGAGTTTATTTTAAGATTTAGCGATATTGAAGAAATTTCATCACTCATTGACGTGCGCGACCTTGATATGTGGCGAACCCTTGGGCTTGATATCACCAGAAATGAAGAGAATGAGATCGAGCTTGGCACAAGATTTAGAGATATTAGTGAGCAGGAATTTTGCGTGGTTGATATCGAAACAACTGGTGGCACTACAAGCGGACAGATCATTGAAATCGGTGCAATAAAAATGAAAAATGGCACCGAAATAGGGCGCTTTGAAAGCTTTGTGGCAGCTCCTGTGGTGCCTGAAAATATCACCGAGCTAACTGGCATAAAGGCGAGCGATCTAGTTGGCGCTCCAAATTTACTAAATGTGCTTGAGCGGTTTAAAATTTTTCTAGGGACTAGCGTATTTATCGCGCACAACGTAAATTTTGACTACGGATTTATCTCTCATAGCCTAAATGAGATCGGCCTTGGCATGTTGCTAAATAGAAAGCTTTGTACCATCGATCTTAGTCGTCGCACTATCGCTTCGCAAAAATACGGACTTGGCTCGCTAAAAGAGCTTCTTGGCATAAACAATACCCACCACAGAGCGTTAAATGACGCAATAGCAGCAGCTGAAATTTTTAAAGTCTGCCTCACACGCCTACCTTTTAGTATCCAAACTACAGAGGATCTCATAAGCTTTAGCAAAACAGCTCCAAGTGTGAAGCTAAAACCTGAACCAGTTTTGTGTGCGAATTAGCGGTAAAAAATTATCCATAATCCTAAATTTAATCATTAATTTTTATGCGATCTTTGTTTTTAAAGGATTGTGGGCAGTTTGCTAAATTTTACAAAAAAGGAGGCAAATGAGCCAGAAAAATTTAGTTTCAAATTTTATCTCAGCTGACGATGAGATACTCGCTTTTTTATCAAATTTTAGCAATAAGTGGTGCGTGAGTAACGATGGGGCGAAATTTATAGAGCAAAATTTTACCTTCATTGGCTCAAAGCCAGTTTTGCAAAATTTAAAAGATTACAAAACGGCTGAATATAAAAATTTTGCAGACATTAAAAAATTCCTCAGCTCAAATCTAAGCATCAAAAGTAAAATTTTAAGTGGCGATATAAACTACATCGGCGACAACTTAACAAATATAGAGATTAAATTTGAGCCTGAGGATTTTTACGATTTTTTAAAATTTATAGTTGAAAATATCCCAGAGCATCACTATTTTTGTAGTCCCAAGGAGGGCTGGATATTATTCATTGCGATGGATGGATATGTGGAATTTGGTGTTTTGCACTAATAAATTTATTTTTAAGCAGTTGTCTAAAATTGTCCATAAAAACAAAACGTGAAAGAAAAATTATTCGTAAAAATTCTTAAAATTAACAAAAAACCGGGCTTGCATCCTAACATCGCTTGTTGCTAGCAAAATTTAATCAATTTTTTTATATAATCCCTATTTTTCACAAAGGCAAAAAGATGGATAGAAAATCTTGGAGTTCAAGGCTCACATATATTTTAGCTGTTGCAGGAGCTACGGTTGGCTTTGGTGCGACGTGGCGTTTTCCATATTTAGTCGGGCAAAACGGCGGTGGTGCCTACGTACTCGTGTTTTGCATCGCGATGATCGTGATTGGCATACCGATGATTTTAGCCGAAAACGCGATCGGCAGACGCCTAAAATGCAACGCCGTGGATGCTTTTGGCGGATCGATAAATGGTAAAAAGATCAGTAAAAAGTGGCAGATCGTTGGCTGGATGGGGCTTGTTGGTGCATTTGGTATTATGGCTTACTATATGGTTATTGGCGGCTGGGTGCTAAACTATATCGCCCAAATTTCATTTGGTTTGCTTGATCTCTCACATGTGGTTAGTTTTGAGGAGACAAGTGCGTTTTATGAGCAAAATATCGTAAGCAATCCACTTTCTATCAGCTTTGCGACACTTGTTTTTGTGCTAGTTAATTACGCTATTTTGGTGCAAGGTGCGGTCGGCGGTATCGAGCGATCAGCGAAATTTTTAATGCCGCTACTTTTTATTTTAATGCTTATTATGATCGCTAAAAATATCACTCTTGATGGTGCAATAGAAGGTGTGAAATTTTACTTGACACCTAACTTTTCAAAGATAAACTTAAAGCTTTTTGTTGATGTTTTGGGGCAGGTATTTTTTGCGCTCTCGCTTGGATTTGGTGTGATGATCACTCTTTCTAGCTTTGTGAAAAAGGATGAGGGTTTGGTTAAAATTTCTATCATTACAGGCATTTTAAATACGGTAATCGCTGTGCTTGCAGGCTTTATGATCTTCCCTTCTCTTTTTAGCTATGGTGTATCGCCAGATAGTGGTCCAAGCCTCGTGTTTAAGAGCCTGCCGATCGTTTTTTCTCACATGCCATTTGGTGGTTTTTTCGCGGTCGCATTTTTTACACTTTTAATGATCGCTGCACTTACGACATCACTACCAATATATGAAGTAATAATCACGACACTTCAAGAAAAATTTAAGATAAAACGTAAAAAAGCAATATTTTTAGTCCTTGGCGGTATATTTATTTTAGGAAATTTACCTTCGCTGATGGCCACAAATATACTAAGCCATGTAAGCATTTTTGGTAAGAATATTTTTGATGCATATGATGCAATAAGCGCAACGATATTTTTTGTATTTACATCATTTGGTTGTGCAATATTCGTAGGCTGGGTGCTAAAAGATGATGCAAAAAAAGAAATTTTGCAAGGTAGTGAAAAGCATGCAAAACTAATAAATGTCTGGTTTTGGTATATTAAATTCGTCGTGCCGTTTATCATTTTGGTGCTTTTTATCAGCTCGTTTTACGATAATTTTTTAAAGTAAATTCGATGAAAAATCTCATAAATTTAGCTAGCGGCGACCACCTAAATTTACGCGTAGAGGGTCAAATTTTAGTTAGCGAGAGCTTCAAAAACAGCAAAACGAGGCAGACGCAAAAGGAGTTTGCTAGCATAGACGAGGCGCAAAAAGCCTGCGTAAAAAAGGAGTGGGAGAGCCTAAAAAAGGGCTACGTTCTGCAAAACGCGGGCGCAAAAGCGGGCGAGGCGAGTTTGCACGTCTATATCGGCGGCGGATACACGGGCGCACTAGCCTTTGCGGGTGCGGAAGGCGAGCTTTTCGTATATAAATGCGGCGGCTACAAAGAGGGCGGCGCGCTGGATGATTTTCTCATCAGGCTGGACGCGAGCGGCGCCGTAAAACAACAGATCGTCCTACCAAAGCCACTTGCATGGCAGGCTGAGTGCGCGGGCGAGGTTTTGCTTTTGGATCTGGATCATCTTATCTTTAAATTTGATCCCGCAAGCGGCGAATTTAGCGATCTCTCTCAATGGTTGAGCTTTAAAAATAGCAAAGAATTTACGAGTTTTGTTTGCAATGCGAAAGATACGGCGGTGTTTGCGATGCTCGGTCAAATTTTTACTTTTCGTGGCGGCGAGATTTCACCTCTTAGCGAATACAGATCCGAAATGAAAAGCTATACGCCAATCCTTTGTGCTGCGATTAGAGATGACGGCACGCAGCTTGCGCTTCATTGTAAGCAAAACGAGATCAAAATTTTAAGCACGCTAAACGGCGAAATTTTAAACGAGATAAAAGGCGATTTCGGTATTTTTGATAAAATTTGCTTTTTAGCGGACGGCTCGGTGCTGGGCAAAGAGCGCTACGCAGGCAAGCTAATTTGCCTTGACGCTGCAAACGGCGAACGGCTTAAGCCTGCGTGGCTGCACGGCGAATGCGCCGAGGCGGACGAGCTTTGCGTTAGCGCGGATGGTTCGCGGCTTGCATTAATCAGCTACGACAAGACTCACATCTTCGATCTAAAAAGCGGAAATTTGCGGCTTAGCTTTGAGCTCTCGCACGTCGTGAAGCGCTGCGAGGCGAAATTTGAACGCATAAACGGCGAGGAATTTTTGGCCGTACGCACCGACTACGGCTGCTTTAGTCTTTATAAAATTTAAGGGAAGATATGTTTTATTTTTTACTAGGTATTTACTTTTTTTACGTTGCCGCAAAGGCGTGGCTGGCAATTTTGCAGATAGACTTTATCCGTGCAGAGGCTAAAAAGCCTGCTGTCGTTTTATCGCAGAGCGAGTACAAAACCGCCGCCGCCGCAGCGATAACGAATCAAAAATTTGAGATAGTTAGCCTTCTTTATCACGCCGCGATATTTATGATGTGGGCGTGCTGGGGGCTTGGCGCGATATCGGGGCATGCCTACAAAACGGGAGATATAGGCGATAATGTCTTTATGGTTATGGTATTTTTACTGGTTTCGTCGCTGTTAGAACTACCGTTAAATATCTACGAAACCTTCGTCAAAGATAAAAAGCTCGGCTTTTCAAACGTAACGCCTAAAATTTTCGCGCTCGATCTGCTTAAAACGCTCGCGCTAACGCTGGTTTTCGGCACGCTATTTGTGTGGCTGGTACTGCTTTGCATTAGATTTTTGGGCGATTTTTGGTGGTTTTGGGCGTTTTTGCTGAGCTTCATGGTCGCGCTTGTTATAAATCTCATCTACCCGACGCTCATTGCACCTATCTTTAACAAAATGCAGCCGCTGGAAGAGTGCGAGCTAAAAAGCCGTATAGAAGGGCTTTTAGTGCAGTGCGGGTTTAAAAGCAGCGGCGTTTTTACGATAGACGCCAGCAAGCGAGACAACCGCTTAAACGCCTATTTCGGTGGCCTTGGCGTGACTAAACGCGTGGTGCTTTTCGATACGCTCGTTAAAAAACTAAGCCTAGATGAGATAATCGCCGTTTTGGGGCATGAACTGGGACACTTTAAGCACAAAGATATCCTAAAAATGATAGCTCTAAGCGCGGTTATGCTTTTTGCGATGTTTTTAATATTCGGCAATATCCCAGGCGCGGCGTACGACGCGCTGGGACTCAGTCCGACAGGCGGCGGAGTGATTGTGTTTTTGCTACTTTTTTCGCCGATATTCGGATTTTTATTTTCGCCGGTTAGCTCGTATTTTAGCCGTACAAACGAATTTGGCGCCGATAAATTCGCAGGCGACGTCTCAAACAAAGCCGACATGATAAGCGCGCTAAAAAAGCTAGGCTCCGAAAACAAGGCCTTCCCGAAGGCTCATCCGCTCTATGCGTTCGTCTATCACTCACATCCAAGCCTCTTTGAGCGTATAAACGAGCTGGAAAATGAAAATTGAAGAGGCTCTTAAAGAGGCTAGTTTAAGGCTAAGCCCGCTTTGTCAAAATCCAAGCAGAGTGGCTAAAATTTTGCTTATGAACTATCTTGACGTAAGCATTGAATGGATATTTTTAAATCAAAAAAATGAATTTGATGAGAGCGGCTATTTTGCTCTAGTTAAAAGGTATGAAAACTACGAGCCTCTTGAACATATAACTGGTAAAGCTAGCTTTTATGGGCTTGATTTTTACGTGGAAAGCGGAGTGCTGATCCCAAGACCTGAAACAGAAATTTTAGTGGATAAAGTAATAGAAATTTCACGCGAATATAATGAACCAAAGATCGCAGAAATAGGCACAGGAAGCGGAATTATTAGTATAATGCTAGCTCTAAAAACAAAGGCAAATATCGTAGCGACAGACATCAATGAAAAAGCTTTGATGCTTGCTAAAAAAAATGCAGATAAATTTGATGTAGGTGGGAGGATCAAATTTTTAAACTGCTCTTATGTGGATGAAATTTTAGAAGATATTGATATTTTGGTTTCAAATCCACCATATATTGCAAGAAGCTATAAACTTAGTAAATTTGTGTTAAATGAACCAGAAAGTGCACTCTTTGGAGGCGAAGTAGGAGATGAAATCTTAAAAGACATTATTCTTATAGCCAAAGATCGCAATATCAAAAACGTTGCTTGTGAGATGGGATACGATCAAAAAGCAAGTATGCAAAAATTTTTAGAGGCCAATGGTTTTGAGTATAGTTTTTACAAAGATTTGGCTGGCTTTGATAGAGGCTTTTGTGCGAAGTTAAAAATATAAAGGAGAGAGTTTGAGAGGAGTTTATTTTTTGCTTTTGGCAGTACTTATAGGAGCTGAGCTAACGCTTGGTATTTTAGTGGCGCCAGTCATATTTTTCCCACAAAGCATCATAGGAGACGGCATACTTACGCATTTTATGAGTGGTCAAATGATGACAAAGATATTTTTGAAATTTAATTATATTTTGCTTTTTGTAAGCATAGTTGTAATGATTGGTGAGCTATTTGATCTTAGAAAAAAGCTTATTTTTTCACTAAAATTTAGCATGTTAATGCTTGCTTTTTTAAATTTAGCCTTAGCTTTTAGCTTTGTATTTTTCTTTACGCCTTTTATAGTTTATGCTCAAAATTTGGGTGTTGACGCGACACAGACGGCTGAATTTGCCAAAATGCATAGTGCGAGTGAATATGTGATGAAAATCATGCTTGTTTTACAAATTATTTTATTTTTTGTGAAATTTAAGATTAGCCAAAATGAACGCAAAGCCTGATATTCAAGTTTTAACAAATTTTCTAGCCGAATACACGACGGCGATGGTGAGTGCTGGCACCTACACCGCACGCGTAGAAAAGTGCGTAGATCGCATAGCTAGACACTACGGCTACGACGTTAGCGTGACGATTTTCGTGAAATATTTTACCATTAGCGTCATGGACTCGGCCGACAACTCCCTGCGCCGAACCTATGTGAAAAAGATCCCGTTTGGTCATGTGAGCTTTAACCGTATTTCCGAGCTTTCGTCGCTTAGCTGGCGGATTTTGGATGAAAATTTAAGCTTGGACGAGGCCAAAGAACAGTTTGAGGGGGTCATGCGAATAGGGGCGAATAAATTTGCAAGCTCGCTTATTTTGATCAGCCTTGCAAATGCGGCGTTTTGCAAGCTTTTTGGCGGTGATATGGGCTCGGTAGCTTGCGTATTTTTTGCGACGCTCGTGGGATATAGCCTTAGATTTGCGCTTGCTAAAATGGGCGTAAATTTAAAAATCCAGTACGTCCTAGTTTCGTTTGTCGTCTCTTTTATCGCCTATCTTGGCGTATTTTACGGCTTTACGCATACTAGCGACGTGGCGATCGGCTCGTCGATACTATTTTTGATGCCGGGCGTTTTTCTCATAAACTCGGTCTTTGATATCATAAACGACAACACGCTTGTGGGTATCAGCAGGGCCGTGAGCACGGGCATCCTGATACTTTGCATCGCGGTGGGCGTCTATATCACGCTCTCGCTTAGTAGCGCGGAGATTTTACATGTTTGAGCTTTTGACCGCGACTCTCATAGACGGCGCTTTTGCGGCAGTGGCGGGGCTTGGCTTTGCCTACGCTAGCTCTCCGCCTAAAAGGACTCTCGCATTTTGTGCGCTGCTTGCGGCGTTTGCGCACGCCAGCCGTTTTTGGATCATGCAGATGGGATTTTTTAACATCAGCGTCGCCACTCTCATAGTATCATTTTTAAGCGGGATTTTAGGTATGCTCTTTGCCAAACGGCTCAAAGTGCCCGCTGAGATCATCGCGTTTCCCGCACTTTTGCCGATGGTGCCTGGAGTTTACGCGTATAAGGGCATCTTGGCGCTATTTTCGTTTCTAAACGAGCCTGATATCGCTAAGAAAAACGAATATCTAATCATATTTTTCGATAACGCGATCACGACTACGACTGTCTCGTTAGCGCTTGGCGTCGGGGTTTCGGTTGTGCTTATTTTATTTTACGATCAGTCGCTGATGATTACTCGCGGCGCTAAGTGCGATCTGGCGACGATGAAGACGCACGAGTAATTTTAACTTTTGGCATAGAAATTTATATGGCTTTTTGATAGTTTTTATTATTTTTACTAGATATTTTTTCAATTTTGCCGATGTAGCTTAAAACTAAATTTCAAAAGGATTTGTGATGTTAAGCGGTATCGGTAGATTTTCTAGCATCGCTAAAAATTTTCAGCTAAATGAAAAAGATAGCATAAAGAGTCAAATCATATATAAAAATGAAATCTCGCAGCCTGACACAGTCGAGCACAAATTTAACGAAGTTTTAGGCTATAAAGTAGGTGCGGACGGATATTTTACGTCCGAATTTAACGAAGCCGCAGGTATCCCGAAGGACTACAAAATCCACTCAGATACCTTAAAATCGCTCGTGAACGTAAATGATAAGGCTATTGCATTTAATAAAATGTTTTCAAAAATTGACATAGCAAAAACCGTCGGCAATGCATATAAAATTCTCTCCCAAGTAGCGGGCGACGAGCTACTAAATTCAAAAGAGAGCTTTACTAAAGAAGACCTTGCCAAATTTCCTCAAGGATACGAATACGAGAAATCAAGTCTAAAAGTAACTAAAGTAAATAAAAACATCTACGACTATGCGTCGGCACGTAGCGCCTTTGACGATAAGTCCGGGAAAACCAACATGGAAACGCTATTTTTTAATAGCTCGTATCATGCGTTTACAACAACGCCGCAATATAAGCCGTCAACCAATATCTTTGATAACAATAACGGCGGCAAAGAGAGCGAAAATGTGAGCGTGTTTATAAATCCTCATGGCGAAAGATACACTAACTCTGACGGTAGTATAACCAAAGGAGGCTTGATAGCAGCCGTAATAAACTCAAATTTAGACGTACGAGAAGGCGAAACTACGGTTTGGGGTAAAATGCAAGGTTATGACAAAAACATAAGCGGCAAAGAATACAGACAAAAGCTGGACGCCTTTATTGATTCACGCAACATCTACGGCATCAAAGGAAGCGAGCTTGACGGGCTTAGCAAGGATTACCGAGAATATGTACTAACGTTTCAAAAAATGCAAGAGTCGCTTTTGCCCGGTAGCACTGCCTTAAGCGGCAACTCTAACATAACTTCTGACGGCAAAGAATCAAAAAGCCTTTTTGAAATAATGCAAGAGGATATGAAAGAGGCGCAAAAACGCCTAGAAAAGCTAATCGAGCAAGAAAAGCGAACACAAAAGATGCTGGATAAAAACAGAAAATACGACAAAGAGATAGAGCAAAATACTAGAAAAAATTTAGAAGAACTTGAGGCGATGATTAAATTTAACGCTAAGAGCGTGGATATAAAGGCTTAAAAGGATTAATATGGTAAGTGGCATAAACGGATTTAGCGCAAACGTAAATTATGATTTTAGTAGCGCTCATGGGCGAAATTTAAAAGCTCACGAGGAAAAAGAGGCGTATATAATGGGGCTTTTAAGAAAATTCAGTAAAATTGGGCTTAATGTAAAAGTCTAAGGAAATACCGTGAAAATACGAATCTACTACGAAGATACCGATGCTGGTGGCATAGTTTATCATACAAACTACATTAAATTTTGTGAGCGAGCTAGGAGTGAAGCATTTTTTCAGGCTGGATTAAATTTCACAAAAGAGGGTGGATACTTTGTAGTTTCATCGCTTGAGGCTAAATTTATCGCTTCTGCCGTACTTGGAGATGAAATTTTTGTGCGAAGCAAGGTATTGGAGATTAAAAAAGCAAGTATTGTTTTAGAGCAAGAAATTTATAAATTTGATGACAAAAATGCCGAAAAACTACTTTTTAGAGCAACAATTACTTTAGCTTTCATGAAAGAAGAAAAGCTTGCTAAGATAAATGACGAGATAAAGAAATTTTTGGAGAATTCTAAATTTTAGATCGTGGCTAAATTAAAAATTTAACTTTAGCCACTTTGTGCTTTTACATCGAGCTATTTTGATCGAGCAAAATTTCTTGATTTGCTTCGTCAAAGTGGTCGCCTTTTGCGTTATAAATTTTAACTCCATATAAAACTTGTGAGTTTTCAACCCTTTCGGTAAAAATTCTATCAGCACTTTTATCTATAAAATTTGTATATATATACTCGGCACCAAAAGCACTTGAATAGCCGATTTGCGAATATCTAAAATCTACATCAAAAAGATCACCAAGTCCTAAAAACAAGTCGTTAATAGGATTTAGTGAGTTCGCGATGAAAAGATTTTGTCTATCTCTTTGTGCGATGGCATTAAAGATATTTGGTAAAAAATTTATCTGTGTGCTTAAAAGCGCATAAGGCTTTATCTCAAAGCCCCTCATCTGCGTTGCTACAAGAGAAGCTTTGACGATTGGGATGTTTAAAAATATACTTGCGTCATCAAACTTGGATTTTTTACTTAAAGTGTCGTTTAAATTTATATCTTTGCCTACAATAGAGGCTTCATGATAATCGGTACTTTGCATGCGGACATATTCATTTAGCTTTTGCCCTAATGAACTGCCATCATCAAATGCAACTATCTTTTCATTCGAGTAAGCTAGCAAAGCTGAAATTTGCTCTTTATAATCAATGCCACCAAAGATCAAATTTGGCTTTGGATTTATGATAAAAGAGCTATGAACGCTTGGAATGTAGATAAGCTCATTTGATAGAACTAGTGAATTTATAATGTTTGCACCATTTGATGTAAGGACTGCGATAAAATAATTAAAGCCTTGGGCTCTAGCCATTTGCATAGCATTTGTAAGACTTTGTGGGCTTTCATCGTTGCTATTTATAAATTTGATCTCGATATCCGCATCTTGCTTTAAGACATAGCTTAAGACCGCGTTTGATACAACATTTGCATAAGATTTTATAATCTTTTGTGGGATGATTACAGCGATTTTGCCGCTTTTATTAATTTTTAAAATAGCTTCACCACCAAGAGAGATATAAAGCTCTAAAAGAGCGTTATCATCTATTTTTGCTGGCTCAAATCTCGCCATAAAGCTAGCCAGTAAATCAGACTTAATAAGCTCATTTAAGCAGGCATTATCACAAAATTCTGGTTCTAAATTTATATAAGTAATCTTTGCTGGAGGTATGCTTGATAGACTTTGGTTTTTTGTAATATTACTCTCAAAATTTATCTCATCTTGCGATGCAAAAATAGTCGAAAAAATGGCTAAAAAAAGTAAAATTTTTCTCATATCACTCCTTTGATCTTTCTTAAATCATCTATAAAAATATTTTCAAAACTAGGGTTTTTGCTGATCCACTCTGGCGAAAACGTTGGTAAAATAAGGCTATTTTCATTTTTTAAAATACTACCTCTTATACTTGAAAATCCGCCTTTTAGCAATAAATTTGGATATAAATGCATAAAAGCTTTTTCACCTAAAGTCACTATTATCTTTGGTTTTATCAGTCTAATCTCTTCAAACAAATAAGGACGACAAAGTTCAATAGAACGGCTTAAAATCGGACTTTTATCATCATTTTGTGAAATTTCACACCGAAGTAGAGAACTTATATAAATTTCTTTTATATCTAAATTTAAACTATTTTTTATAGCATTTTCTAAAAATTTTTTACTGTTATTTTCATAAGAATCATTTTTTTTAGAAAATAATATAAACATGATTTTGCTATTTTCATTGCCGATACCGGCTGTTACGCCTTTTGAGCTGTTTCGCAAAGAACAAAGAGAACATTTTTTTACTTCGCGGTTTAGCTCATCAATATTGTTGTAATCATGATAGTTGCTTAGACTAAGAAAATTTTTATCAATAAACTTATAGCCAATTAGTTTTAAGAAAAATAATTTTTTTAAAAGCCTATTGTCTTTATTAAAATTCATTTTTGGATTATAACTTGATTTGCTTAAAGTTTGAGTTATGGCTTTTTAAGCTAAGTTATTCAAAGGAATTTAAGTATTGCTTTGATAAAATCCCACTTTTTATATTAACTTTAAGGATAGAAATGAAAAGGACTTATCAACCTCATAAAACCCCTAAAAAACGCACTCATGGCTTTCGCTTAAGAATGAAAACTAAAAATGGCCGCAAGGTAATAAACGCTAGACGTGCCAAAGGTAGAAAAAGATTGGCTGCTTAGCTGGTTTTGAGTCGTTAAGCGGCTCAAAAGAATTCTCTCAAGTTTATAAAGAGGCTAGCAAGTGGCATTGTGATGCTTGCATTGTTTTTTATAAACCAACAAATGAAAAAAAAATAGCAGTAGTTGCTAGTAAAAAAGTAGGAAAAGCGGTAGTTAGAAATAGAGCTAAAAGACTTTTGAGAGCCGCTTTTTTTAACATTTCTAGTGAATTAAAAGATGGCACATATATTATGATCGCAAAAAATGGAATTACAGAAATTTCATTTGAAAAAATTTGTAAAAATTTAAGTTGGTCTACAAAAAAAATGGGATGTTTAAAATGAAAAAAATTGCGATTAAAGCTATCGCTTTTTATCAAAAATATATTTCCATACTTCTACCAAAAAGCTGTCGCTATTACCCGACTTGTTCACAATACGCGATTTGGGAATTTCAAACAAATAGTTTTTTTTCTGCTTTTTTTGCAACCTTCATGCGAATTTTAAAATGTAATCAGCTTTTTAAAGGTGGTATAAACTACCCAATTATCTACAAAAAATTTAACTTATGTTTTATATCTCAAAAAAGTGACACTAGAAATATAAATTTTTGGTTTGTCCCTTGTCAGAATAGTAAATTTTATGTTGTAAAAGTATTAGATAAATTAAAGGAAAAAAAATAAAATGGAACAGATGTCTATGCAAAAAAGGTTGCTTCTTGCAGCGCTTTTATCTATTGTTTTTTTTATAGTGTATGATTTTTTTATGCCAAAAAGGGTGATACCTGAGCAAAACCAAACTACAATGTCTCAAACAATAGATCAAAATAAAGCTCCAAATATAAATCAAAATACACCAGAATCAAATGAAAATTTGGCCTCAAATGAGATAATCGCTACTATCAAAGCTCAAAGCTACGAAGCAAAAATAGATAAGCTAGGAAGAATTTCAAAATTCTATCTAACTGAAGATAAGTATAAAACAGAAGATGGTAACAAAATTGAGCTTGTTTCACAAAATCCATTGCCACTTGAGCTTAGATTTAACGATAGTACTTTAAATACTGATGCTTTTAAGGTTGCATATAGCAGTGATGCTAGCGAGATAGATGCCAGCAGCGAGCCTAAAACTATAAAACTTACTCAAAATTTGGATGGAGTTACTGTCACAAAAAATATCAAATTTTACCCAAATGGTAGATATGAAGTTGAAGTAAATTTAAGTAAAAATGTTGATTATTTCATCACTCCTGGTTTTAGACCAAATATCGCGATAGATAGCTACACAGTTCATGGCGTTATGCTTAGAAACACAGACGATAGCCTAAATATCATAGAAGATGGCGATGCAAAAGAGGTTAAAAACTATGCAAATACCACAATAGCGGCCGCATCTGATAGATATTATACAACGCTATTTTACTCATTTGAAAAGCCATTTGAAGTAGCCGTAGATAAAGATTCTAACAATAATCCTATTCTTTTTGTAAAGGCAAATGATAATTTAAAATTAGGCGCATATATCGGACCAAAAGAGCATAAAATTTTAAGCTCAATGGACGAGAGACTAAACGACGTTATTGAGTATGGTTGGTTTACATTTATAGCAAAACCGATGTTTGCATTTTTGAATTTCTTACATAACTACATTGGCAACTGGGGTTGGGCGATAGTTGTGCTAACGCTTGTTATAAGGATAGTTTTATTCCCGCTTACATATAAGGGTATGTTATCCATGAACAAGCTTAAAGAGCTTGCTCCAAAGGTAAAAGAGCTTCAGACAAAATATAAAGATGATAAGCAAAAAATGCAAGTTCATATGATGGAGCTTTATAAAAAGCATGGTGCAAATCCGATGGGTGGCTGCTTACCGATCTTGCTCCAGATTCCGGTATTTTTTGCGATCTACCGCGTCTTACTAAATGCGATCGAGCTAAAAGGTGCTCCTTGGATACTTTGGATACACGATCTTTCGGTAATGGATCCATATTTTGTATTACCTATTTTGATGGGTCTTACGATGTTTTTACAGCAAAAGCTTACACCAACGACATTTACTGATCCTATGCAAGAAAAGGTGATGAAATTTTTACCTCTTATATTTACATTTTTCTTCGTGACATTCCCAGCCGGTCTTACACTTTACTGGTTTGTAAATAACGTTTGCTCGGTTGTTCAGCAAGTATTTGTAAACAAACTTTTTGAAAAACATAAAAAAGCTACGGAGGTAAAGGCTTAATGAAAATAGAAGCAAATACCCTTCAAGAGGCATTTCAAAAGGCAGCTGAGCAACTTAACTGCTCAGTAACTCAGCTTGATATAAAAGTTTTACAGCATCCAAGTAGTGGTTTTTTGGGATTTTTTAAAAGAAGTGCGATCATCGAAGCAAATTTAGAAAATCAACCAAAACCACAACACAAGCCAAAAAATGATAAAAATTTTATTAAAAAAAATGATGAGAACGAGGCTATAAAAGAAGATAAAAAGCAAGCTAAAAAACACGATCATGGTGATAAAAGGCGAGGCCCTAAAAAACATAGAGATGAAAAAAGCGAAACTAAATTTGAGCAAAAAGAACATAAAAATGAAAAGTCAAATTTAAGTGAAAAAAATGAAGCTCTAGCTAAAGATGCATTTGCTCAAAAGAGTGAAGAAGAAGCTGAACCAGGATATGTGATAAAGAGACTTGATGAGGCAAAAGAAATAAAGGAGCCACAAGCTAGCAAAAATGCTCCTAAAAATATTTTAGATAATTCTATTATTGAAAATTTTAACCAAACTGATGAAGAGAGTGCGGCTCAAGCTTTACAAAAAGAAAAAAAAGAAAAAGCAACAATCGACTTTGATAAAATTTTACCTGAGATCAAAGATGGCATGAACCGTCTTTTTAAGGCAAGTTGTTTTGATATTAGTAAAATTGAAGTTAGCAAATTTGACGATGAAACGGTGCTTATAGAGCTTGATGGAGCTGATGCGGCTCTACTTATAGGTAAAGAAGGTTATAGATATAAAGCGATATCTTATATGCTTTATAACTGGCTAAACTCAAAATATAATCTTGCTATCCGTCTTGAGATCGCACAATTTTTGCAAAATCAAGAAGCGATGATGGATCAATATTTAAATGGCGTGATCGAGCGTGTGCAAAATAGCGGTAGAGCCCAAACGAAGCCACTTGACGGGGTTTTGGTCAAGATCGCACTTGAGAAGCTCCGCGAAAAATTTCCAGATAAATATGTCGGCATAAAAAGTGGCAATGACGGCAAATTTGTCGTCGTAAATGACTTTTTTAAAAAATGAGTGAAACTATCGCAGCCCTTGCCACAGCTTATGGCATCGGCTCAGTTTCTATCGTAAGGCTTAGCGGCAAGGATGCTCTAGTCACCTCTTTAAAACTTCTTAAACTTTCAAATTTAGAGCCAAGATACGCAAAACTAGCCAAAATCTACTCCCTTGATGATGAAATTTTAGACGAGGGCATCGTTATATATTTTAAAGCTCCAGCAAGCTTTACGGGCGAGGATATCGTTGAGTTTCAAACTCATGGCGGCGTGATGGTGAGCGAGAGAATTTTAAACGAGCTAATAAGAGCTGGTGCGAGGCTTGCAATGCCGGGTGAGTTTAGTAAGCGAGCATTTTTAAATGGCAAGATGGATCTAGCTAAGGCTGAGGCTATGCAAGGGCTCATCACTTCAAAAAGCGAGATCGCTGCTAAAATTTTGACCCGCCAGATGCAGGGCGATCTTAGTAAATTTGTAGGCGAGATCAGAAGTGAAGTGGTCAAAACTCTTGCCTTTGTTGAGACGATGATTGATTATGCTGATGATGATCTGCCAGCAAATTTACTAGAGCAGACTAAGCAGATGCTTTTAAAAAATATCGAGAAGCTAGACCGCATAGCCACACTTAGCGAGCAAAGAAGAGGGCTAATAGATGGCTTTAAGATCGCTATCGTTGGTAAGCCAAATGTTGGCAAAAGCTCTATTTTAAACTCATTTTTGGCATACGAGAGGGCGATCGTTAGCGACGAAGCGGGCACTACTAGGGACAGGATAGAAGAAAATTTCAAGATCGGCTCACATCTAGTTTGTATAATAGATACCGCTGGCATCAGAAAAGATGCTGGGAAGATCGAGCAAATCGGTATAAACTATTCTATTTCTGCCATAAACGAAGCTGACATCATCCTGGCTGTCTTTGATTGCTCAAATCCAAGTGATGAGCAAGACAGAGAGATAATTAGACTCGTTTCCAGCTCAAACAAAAAAGCCTTTTTTATCTTAAACAAAAGCGATCTTGCATTTAAATTTGACATAGAGCTAGAGGGTGCTATCAAAATTTCAGCAAAAAATGACACGAGCATAGTTTTAAAAGAGCTTGAAGCTTATCTTAAGACACAGGATACTGATGAGATCATGCTAAGCTCAAACCGCCAAATTTTAAGCTGTAAAGAGGCTAGTGAGGCTTTAAAAAGAGCCTTTTTAAGACTCAGCGAAGAGGAGCTAGAAATTTTTGCTTATGAGCTAAATAGTGCGATAAAGGCGCTTGCAAGCATCACAAAGCCATTTGAGAGAAGTGAAATTTTAGACGAGATGTTTAGCCATTTTTGTTTAGGAAAATGATAGTTTTTTTGGTTAAAATTTTCGTTTTTTAAAGGAGATACGATGAAAATTTTACTTATAAATGGTGGTAAAAAATTTGCCCACTCAGATGGTAGACTAAATCAAACACTTCACGACCTTGCATGCGAGAAGCTCGCAAAAATGGGTCACGAGATAAAGCAAACCAAAATAGATCATGGCTATGATATAGAGGCTGAAGTCGATAAATTTATATGGATGGACGCAGTAGTTTGGCAGATGCCAGCTTGGTGGATGGGTGAGCCTTGGATAGTTAAAAAATATATCGATGAGGTCTTTACCGCAGGTCATGGCAAGCTTTATACGAGCGATGGCAGACACAGGGTCGATCCAACTAAAAACTACGGCAAGGGTGGCTTGCTAAATGGCAAGAATTTTATGCTAAGCCTTACTTGGAATGCCCCAGCTGAGGCATTTAGCGATCCAAATGAGTTTTTTGATGCGCGTGGGATTGATGGGGTTTATTATCATTTCAGAAAGGCAAATGAGTTTTTGGGCATGAAGCCACTTTCATACTTTGTCTGCTACGATGTTATCAAGATGCCAGATGTGCCAAGATATCTAAAAGAGTACGAAGCGCATCTTGAAAAAGTTTTTAAAAATACGAAATAGAAATTTAAAATAGAAACAAAACTGCAAATATAAATAAAAGTGGCAATAAAATAGCTACGAGCTAGGTTTGAAAATTTTGCCACTTTTTATTGCTATGCTAGTTAAAATAAAACACTGGCATAAATTTTAAAATGCTAATATAAAAAGGCCTTATCAAAGTAGGCAAATTTCTCTCAATAATGCTTTATTCTACTAAATTTCAAAAGGCTTTTTAGTAACTTTTTATAAGCAAGATTGTAAAATGGCTTAAAATTCTTAAAAGGTTACATCAATGGATAAAGCTACCATACAAGCACATAAAATCAGCGACGAAGAGTATGAGGAGATCTTAAAAATTTTAGGACGCGAGCCAAATTTACTAGAGCTTGGCATATTTTCAGCGATGTGGAGCGAGCACTGCAGCTACAAATCAAGCAAAAAATACCTAAACGGCTTTCCGACAAAGGCGCCTTGGGTCATCCAAGGACCTGGTGAAAATGCCGGCGTCATCGACGTTGGAGACGGGGTTGCTGCTGTGTTTAAGATGGAGAGTCACAACCATCCAAGCTTTATCGAGCCGTTTCAGGGCGCTGCAACTGGCGTTGGTGGAATTTTAAGAGATGTCTTTACGATGGGCGCAAGAGTCGTTGCGAATATGAACTCGCTTCGTTTTGGCGAGATAAGAGGCGATGGCGAGCTAGCCAAAAAGCATAGATATCTACTAAAAGGAAGCGTCGCTGGTATAGGACACTATGGCAACTGTATGGGTATCCCAACGATCGGTGGCGAAACTACCTTTGATCCTAGCTTTAATGGCAACATCCTAATCAACGCTTTTGCGCTTGGTCTTTGCAAAAGTGATGAAATTTTCTACGGCAAGGCTGAAGGTGTGGGCAACCCAGTCATTTACGTGGGTTCAAAGACCGGTAGAGACGGACTTGGTGGCGCTGTGATGGCGAGCGATAGCTTTAACGACGAGAACAAATCGCTTCGCCCAACGGTGCAAGTAGGCGACCCATTTGCTGAGAAACTGCTTATGGAAGCTTGCTTGGAGCTCTTTAAAAAAGACTACATCATCGGCATCCAAGATATGGGCGCGGCAGGACTTACAAGCTCTAGTTTCGAGATGGCTGGCAGAAGCGGCAGTGGCATGAAGATGTATTTAGAGCGCGTACCGATGCGTGAAGTTGGCATGACGCCTTATGAGCTAATGCTAAGCGAGTCTCAAGAGCGCATGCTAATATGTGCCAAAAAAGGCTATGAGCAAAAGGTGCTTGAAATTTTTAGAAAGTGGGACCTTGACGCTGAGATCATCGGCGAGGTCACAAGTAGCGGCGTGATGCAGCTTTACTGGCATGGTGAGCTTGCAGGCGAAATCCCTATCGGCCCACTTAGCGAGGCAGCTCCGGTGCTTGATCGCCCAGTTGCACGTCCAAAATATCTTGATGAGATAGCAAATTTAAAAATCCCAAATAATGTTGATAACAAAAGCGCATTTTTTAAGCTTTTAAAAGAGCCAGAAGTGCTAAATAAAAGCTTTATCTACGACCAATACGACGCAAATATCCAGACAAACACGATAAAACAGCCAGGGCACTTAGGCGCTGCAAGCATCAGAGTAAAAGGCACTAAAAAGGCTGTCTCTATGGCTGCGCAGTGCGATCCTAGAGCAAATTTTGTTGATCCAAAAATTGGCGCTGCAAGAGCAGTTGCTGCAGCTGGCAGAAAGGTAGCGATGAGTGGCGCTGTGCCACTTGCGATCACCGACTGCCTAAACTACGGCAACCCGCAAAATCCAGAGGTTATGTGGCAGTTTAAAGAGGGATGTGAAGGTATAAAAGAGGCTTGCCGTGAGCTAAATACACCAGTTGTTAGCGGCAATGTGAGCCTTTATAACGACACTGACGGCGTAAGCGTCTATCCAACGCCAGCCATCGTAACGGTTGGTGTAAATGAAGATGCAAATTTAAACCTAAAAAGCACATTTTTAAGCGAGGGCAGGGCGATTTACTTGCTTGGCGAGACAAGCGGGGAATTTGCTGCTTCACTTTACGCAAAGGCGCTATTTAACGTGGTTGGCGGAAAGCTAAAAGAGGTTGATTATAAAGTTGAGCGAGCTCTTTGGGACCTAGTGATAGAGGCAAATAAAGAGCAAAATTTAGAGTTTGCAAATAGCATAGGCGTAGGCGGTCTTGCTATCACGCTAGCAAAAATGGCTAGCATCTCAAACATCGGCGTAAATTGCGAAATAAAATTTAAAGAGCCAAATTTCATCTTTGATGAAAGCTTTTCAAGAGCAGTCGTAGGAGTGAAAGACGAGGCTAAATTTGAAGCACTTGCGGCCAAATTTGGTGTGAAATTTGAAAAGATTGGCGTTAGTGGTGGCAAGAGATTTAAACTAAATGATATCGATGAGAGCGTGGATGAGATAAGAGAAATTTATCTAAATGAGTTTGCAAAAATAGTTAGAAAAGAGGATTAAGAAATGGCTTTAAAAAAGAGCAAGGTCGCTGAGGCTGAAAATGAGCAAAAGGAAACAGAACAAGTTGAAAAACGAGGCGTAGCAAAGCCGCCAGTACTTTTTAGTAAGACACAAAATTTAATAAAATCAATCGAAAAAAGACTAAACGCTACTTTGATAACTTACTATAATTCAAACGCTGGTAGCGTTTGCGGTAACGATGCAAGTGCTATGTATGAAATTTTAAAGGGTAAAAAGATAGATACTGCCTATCTTTTTATAAAAAGTGACGGCGGAAGTGGTATCGCCGCTCTTAGGATCATCACTACACTTAGAAATTACTGCAAAAATTTAATAGCTCTAATACCTGCAAACTGCGCCTCAGCTGCTACCATGATGGCACTTGGCGCAAATGAGATCGTCATGGGCCCACTTGCCTATCTAACGCCTGTTGATACTTCACTCAAACACGAGCTTAGTCCGACAAACAAAGGCAATGAGCTTGTGAGCGTTTCGATGGACGAACTTAGTCGTGTTGTTAAGCTTTGGAAAGAGCAAGACAAAGATAGGCCAAACGACACAAACCCTTATAACTCGCTTTATGAGTATATTCATCCGCTAGTCTTTGGTGCAGTTGATCGTGCTAGCTCACTATCGCTTAAGATTTGCACCGAGCTTCTTAGGTATCACATCGATGATGATAAAAAGATCGCAGAAATTTCTGAAAGGCTAAATGGCGACTATCCAGCTCATGAATATCCAATCCTATTTAGAGAGGCGCATGAGATCGGCCTTCATGTAAAAAAGATGGATGATGATCTAAATGAAATGCTTCAAGAGCTAACGCTACTTTACTCTGAGATGGGTCAGCGGGCTTTTACTGACTACGATGAAAATAGCTACCACGATAACAATATCGCAAACATCATCGAAACAAATGGCAAGCAAATTTATTATCAGATAGATAAAGACTGGTTCTACCGCCCTGAAGAGCGTCGCTGGAATGTGATGAACGACGAGAGCTCTTGGCGTAAAAACGAACTAGTAAATGGCAAAATAAAAAATACTATCTATCACTTGTGGTAATATGTCTGGAGTCCTGTTTTTACTGATATTAGGCGGTGCGATATTTCTCTTTATGAATGTCCAAATAGGTAGTAACCGCAAGAAACAAGCAGATGTAGATGAGGCTAAATTTCTAGTCTCACTGCTTGCAAAAGTAGCTAAAAGTGACGGCAGAGTTAGCGAGCTAGAGGCTAGGCTGATCACTCAAGTGCTAGATGATCTAAGCCAGAAAGTTAGCGGCGTTAGCGGTGTGCGTGAGTATCTAAAAGAGATTTATAAGAGCCAAAAAGAAAATGTAGATAACGCCTATGAAACCGCTAGAAACTACAAGAGTGCATTTAATCTAAACTACGATATATGCGTCGCTAGGCTCACATTTTTTCTAAATTTAGCCTACATCGATGGAGAATTTAACAAAAATGAGCAAGATGTTATAAGAAATATCGCTTATGGATTTGGCATTGATAAAGAAACGCTTGATGAGATCATCTCAAAATTTGATGGCTTTTATGGCTCAAGATTTGAGGCAAATCCCGATGAAATGGTCCAAGAAAAAGATGCGTTTGAGGTTTTAGGGCTTAGTAAAAATGCAAGTCTTGAAGAGGTAAAAGCTCGTTATAAAGAGCTTGTAAGGCAGTATCATCCCGACATTTTAATGGGCAGGGGAGAGAGTAAAGAGGTGATCGAACGCTCAACTAAAAAGCTTCAGGAGATAAACGAGGCTTATGGGCGATTAAAAGAGAAATTTGGAGTTTAGATGAAGAAATTTATTATTTTGCTGCTAGCGGTGGCTGGCTTTTGTAATGATTTTAAAGTGGTAAATGTCGATGGAAAAGAGATAAAATTTAAGCTTACGCAAAGTGAGCTTTATCAAGATCAAAAGTTAGTCATCAGCAACTACGATGTTAAAGATAGCAATGTGAGCATAATATTTATCGATAAAGATGGCAACAAGAGCGACATTATGTCAGTTCAAGCAAAAAAATTAAATGAAATTAGTGAGTATATCTTTTCGTATGATCGCGGCATAAAGGTGATGAAATTTAGCTCGAAAAAGCCGATATGCGAGGCACTTGAGAAAGAGGAACCTGTAAATTTAAGCGTATTAGATGCGAGATATTTTGATGGCAATCAAATTTCAAGCTATGCCTTTAGCGTTGATATTGTTGGTCAAAAGCGTGAAAACTTTGTAGAGAGAAAAGACTATTATATAGATGCAGCTGCAAATGTTATGGTTACGCTAGAAGCCTTATCGATAAAGAATATCGCAAAGGATATAAAAATGGGGCAGCTTCTGCTTGTAAAAGGTATGTGTTTAACAAAAAGATAAAAATTTAATAAAGGAGAAAAAATGAGAGCATTGCTTAGCGTTAGCGATAAAGAGGGCATTGTAGAGTTTGCAAAGGGGCTAGAAGAGCTTGGCTGGCAGATACTTTCAACTGGCGGTACATTTAAGCTTTTAAAAGAAAATGGTGTCAAAGCGACTGAAGTTAGCGAATTTACGGCGTCGCCTGAGATGTTTGAGGGCAGAGTAAAGACGCTTCATCCAAAGATCCATGGTGGCATCTTGCACAAACGTGACGACGCTACGCACGTGGCGCAGGCAAAGGAGTATGGCATCGAGGGCATAGACTTGGTTTGCGTAAATTTATATCCATTTAAAGAGACTACCATCAGGACCGATGACTTTGCTGAGATCATCGAAAATATCGATATCGGCGGCCCAGCTATGGTAAGAAGTGCAGCTAAAAATTTTAAAGACGTGCTTATCGTTACAAGCGTGCTTGACTACGATGAAATTTTAAAGCGCCTAAGAGAAAAAAGTGATGATTACGAGTTTAGAAGATCGCTGATGATAAAGGCTTACGAGCACACAGCGGCTTATGACAGCACGATAGCAAACTATATGAATGATAGATTTAATGGTGGTTTTGGCGATGCTAGATTTATCGTTGGAAGCAAGGTTTTTGACACGAGATACGGCGAAAATCCACACCAAAAAGGGGCACTTTACGAGTTTGATTATTTCTTTTCAAACAACTTTAGAGCCCTAAAAGGCGAGGCAAGTTTTAATAATATGACCGACATAAATGGCGCGCTAATGCTTGCAACTAGCTTTGAGGATGCGCCAGCAGTGGCTATCATCAAACATGCTAATCCTTGCGGCTTTGCGGTAAAAGATACGTTACTAGAGAGCTACGTGGCAGCGCTTAAGTGCGACCCGATCTCAGCATACGGCGGCGTGGTGGCGATAAATGGCACGCTTGATGAGGAGCTTGCTAAAAAGATAAATGAAATTTATGTTGAGGTCATCATCGCTGCAAATGTCGATGAAGCAGCGCTTAAGGTCTTTGAAGCTAAAAAACGTATCAAAATTTTCACTCAAGACAATAAATTTTTAGTTCGCTCAAATGATAAATTTGACTTTAAGCACGTTGATGGTGGATTTGTATTTCAAGAAAGAGACTATGTAAAGGACGAAGAGCTTGAAAATATGAAGCAAATGAGCAAAAAATTTGCAACTGGTAGTGAGCTAAAAGATGCCCAGATCGCGTGGAAAGTGGCTGCACTAACGAAGAGCAACTGCGTAGTTTATGTAAAAGATGGCGCAATGGTAGCTATTGGCATGGGTATGACAAGCCGCGTTGATGCTGCTCGTGCAGCCGTGGCAAAGGCAAAAGAACTAAAGATCGATCTAAGCGGTTGCGTACTTGCAAGCGAGGCGTTCTTTCCGTTTAGAGATAGCATCGATATCGCTAGCAAGGTTGGCGTAAAATGTGTCATCGAACCAGGTGGCAGCATCAGAGATGATGAGGTGATAGAGGCTGCTGATGAGCATGGCATGTCGCTATACTTTACTGGCGTTAGACACTTTTTACACTAAAATTTAGGGGCGCTTGCCCCTTTCTTCACACTTTATAACTTTAATTTTCGTATAATCTTTCAAAAATGAAAGGAGATAGAATGAAAAAGATCTTAAAATTTATCTTAATGGCAGCAGTGTTTTTTGGTTTAAATTTGATGGCAAAAGATGAGCTTATAAAGGAGCAGACGATGGCAGGGCAAAATTTAAAAGAAATTTATCTAGCAGGTGGTTGCTTTTGGGGTATGCAGGGATATTTTAAAAAGATATTTGGCGTAGTGGATACAAAGGTAGGCTACGCAAATGGTAAGAGCGAAAATACTAGCTACCGCGAGCTTCATGAGAGCGATCATGCTGAGACACTTTATGTAAAATACGACGAAAATAGAGTCGCTTTGGCTGAAATTTTGGCTCATTTTTTTAGAGTAATCGATCCGACCTCTCTAAATAAACAAGGCAATGACGTCGGTAGGCAGTATAGAAGCGGAATTTACTATGTGAGCGAAAGTGATCTGCCAACGATAGAGAGCTTTATGAAAATAGAGCAAAAGAAATTTAAAGATAAGATCGTGGTTGAGGTGGCGCCACTTAAAAATTTCGTCTTAGGCGAAGAGTATCATCAAGACTATCTTGATAAAAATCCTTTTGGATATTGTCACATTGACCTAGGTTTAGCCGATAAACCGCTTTACGATGAGGCGAAATTTAAGCCGCTTAGTAAAGATGAGCTAAAGAAAAATTTAAGTAGCGAGCAGTATGCCGTGACGCAAGAAGCTGCAACTGAGAGGCCATTTAGCAGTGAGTATGATAAATTTGATCAAAAAGGCATTTATGTAGATATAACGAGTGGAAAGCCACTTTTCTCAAGTGCAGATAAATTTGATGCAGGATGTGGCTGGCCAAGCTTTACAAAGCCTATAACGACAACAGCTCTTTCATATAAGGAGGATAACTCGTTTATGATGAAAAGGGTCGAAGTTAAGTCGCAAAATAGCGATGCGCACCTTGGGCATGTTTTTGACGATGGCCCAAGCGATAAGGGTGGGCTAAGATATTGCATAAACGGTGCGAGCCTTAAATTTATACCGCTTGAAGATATGGCAAGGCTGGGATACGAGGAATTTATACCTTATGTAAAATAGCTTTTGTTGAAGCAAATCAATAGTTTAAAAAGTTTAATCAGAGTATAATTCTCCAAAATTAAAAGGAGAAAAAATGAGTGATTTTTTTAAAAATGCGGAGCAGTTTAATGTCGATGGTGCAACCGTGCCATTTTATAAATTTAATGAAAATGGTGTAAATTTTGTTGGCTTTGACTCACGTCCTTGCGTGCCGCCAGAGCCAATGGTCAATGCATTAATCGCTATTAAATTTGCTGATAAAAACACAAAAATTATGATGCTAAATCATAAATTTCCAGCCGGTCTTATACCAAAGATAGATAAGAGCTTTGACATAGAGCGTGAAGATATAGATGGTGGGGCAGTAAAGATGATTTTTAGCCTAAAAGACGGTGCAAACATAGAAGACGTAGATATGAGTCTTTGCCACTAAGATGCTTTTAAATACTTACGCACCACCATTTAAGTTAGTCGGTGGATATTTTATTGCTGGAATTTTCTTTTTAGCATTAAGTGTGCCAGCATTTTTTTATGCAGATTTTGATGCTATCAGCTCACTAAATACAGCTGGTTTTTTGCATATATTTTTTGTTGGCTTTGTTATGAGTATTATTATCGGAGCACTCTATCAGCTAACCTCAGTCATCTTAGAAAAGCCGTTTTTTACAGCAAAAGGTGCTATTTTAAATTTGGCTATTTTTTGTCTATCATTGCTGAGCATGTGCTACGGGATGTTATTTGCTGAAGCTAAAATTTTACAAATTAGTGGAGTTTTGCTTTTTTGCTCACTTGCCTTTTTTGCTACGACTTACGCATTAAGCTTTATGGATAATGAAAAAAAGAGCTTTGCGGCCTTTACGCTTTTTGTTTCAGCTATCTTTTTGGTAATTGGAATAACGCTTGGTTTTTGCTTGCTTATGATACTTAGTGGCACGCTGATGCTTGATTTTGAGATGACGCTAAAATTTCACGTCTATTTTGTGCTGGGATTTGTATTTCTTGTGATACTTGGAGCTGCTAGCGTACTCTTGCCTATGTTTGCATTGGCTCACGATCTAAAATTTACACTTAGCAAGGCCTCACTAGCATGCTATATTTTGGGTGGTATCTTACTAGCTTTTAATGAAAATTTGTCTGTTTTGTCAATATGCGTGGCGGCTTTACTTTTTATAGCTCAAGCATTTTATATTTTAAAAAAGCGTGTTAGAAAGGCGTATGATTACTGGAATGTAAATATCGTGCTTTCATTGGTGGCTTTGCTTGGTGCTGCTATTTTTATAGCTTTGGGCAAATTAAATTTAGCTGCATATTTTTTAATATATGGCTTTTTATTTGCTTTTATCGTAGCTCATCTTTACAAGATCGCACCATTTCTAATATGGTATCACTACGTAGCACCTTTTGTCGGAAAGGTAAAAGTGCCACTTCTTGATGCCATGATACTAAAAAAGATAGCTTATTTTGGTATAGCTTTTAATGCTATCTCGCTTCTTTGCTATTTTCTCTCAACTTGCTTTGAACTAGAAATTTTAGTGCAAGCAGGTATGATTTTTATAGCTCTTAGTATAGTTTTGCTATCGATAAATATAATAAATATTTTTAGATTTACTGGTTTTAAAGGATAAAAAATGAAAGAAAAAATTTATAACGCACTGTCAAATATCGTTGATCCAGAAGTTGGCTTTGATATCGTTTCGCTTGGGCTTATATATGATGCGAGCTGCGATGAAAATGGCAAAGCAAAAGTTACTATGACGCTTTCAACTAAATCTTGCCCACTGCACGAAATGATACTTGGCTGGGTAGAAACTGCCGTGCTTGATATAGAAGGTGTCAAAGAGTGTGAGATCGATCTTGTCTGGGAGCCTGAGTGGAATATACAAATGGCAAGCGATTTTGTAAAAGCCCAACTTGGAGTTTAAATTTTAAGTTTTTAGATTTGAAAGTTTGTAAATTTCTAATAAGCTAGAGAGCAAAAGCTCTCTAGAAATTTTAAGGAGTTTGTTTTTTGTTAGTCCATTTGATGACGCATAAATGATGGCACATCAAGCTGTGACATATAGTCTTCGTCATATCCACCACTAACTTTTTTAAGTCTTAATATACGTTCTTTTTTTATGATATCGTTTACATTAGAAGTTTGCACTTCATCTTTTTTTTCAGTTTCTTTTTGTGAGCTTTGAAAACCTGTGGCTATTATTGTAACTTCAACCTTATTATCTTCTATTTTGTCATCAGTTGTTGTACCAAATATAATTTCAGCATCTTCATCTGCTGCCTCATGAATAATGCTCATCGCATTATTGATATCAGCTAGTGGGCAACTAGGGCTTATTCTAAAATGAACTAAAATACCAAATGCGCCATTTATTGTCATATTATCAAGAAGTGGTGATTGTATAGCATTTTTTATAGCTTCTTGTGCTGCATCTTCGCCACTTGCTTCGCCAACACCCATTAAAGCTAGTCCTCTATGGCTCATAATCGTTCTAACATCTGCAAAGTCTAGATTTATATCGCTTTTTCCTGAATCAAGCACGATCGTGCTCATACCATTGACGGCTCTTGCAAGTACTTCATCAACCATTTCAAAGCTTTCTTTTATGCCAGCATTTTTATCAATTAATGTTAGGAGCTTATCATTTGGAATGACAACAATAGAATCGCTTTCTTTTCTGAGCTCTTCAAGACCACAATCAGCCAGTTTTCTACGTTTTTTTCCTTCGAACATAAAAGGCATAGTAACAACCGCAACTGTTAGTGCGCCAATATCTTTTGCAGCTTGAGCAACTACTGGAGCAGCACCTGTACCAGTTCCACCACCAAGTCCTGTACCGATAAAAACTATATCTGATGTCTCAAGTGCACTTTTTACTTCATCGTAGCTCTCTTCAGCAGCAGCTTTTCCTATTTCAGGTCTCATGCCTGCACCTAGACCTTTTGTTGTTTTCTCACCTAGTTGAATTTTCGTATGTGCAAGAGAATTTTCAAGAGCCTTAGCATCTGTATTGGCAACAATAAGATCTATATTTAAATTCGGATTAACTCTTATTATATGGTTGACCATATTGCCACCACCTCCACCTACACCTACGACCTTTATCTTTGCACCATAGATGCTTTTATTTTCTTCTACTGTGAAGCTACTCATTTTTGAAATTCTCCTTAAAATAATTGTGTAATACTATACCAAAATTTTGCAAAAGCATTTGGCTTTTTTTCTTGTTTGCTAATATCTGCAATATTGGCAAGCTCTTCTTTATTTTTTGATTTATTTGCTATCTCTAATTCAAAATCTTTATCAGAAAAACTATCCTCTTTTTCATTTGGATCCTGCACCTCTTGTCCAAAATTTCGTACATTTTCTTCTTCTACAAAAACATTTCTAAAATTTGCTTTTGGTTTTGAGGCTATTTCCCCTTGGTATCTCATTTTTTTCTCAGAATCAATCTCGTATGGGCTAAAGTTGCCAGCACCATATAAACAAAGTCCTATAGCACAAGAATTTGCTGGATCTCTTAAAATTTCAAATAATCCATCCATTTCTTTTGGTTTTGCTATACGAACTGGCATTTTATCAAATATCGCAGATGCAAGATCCCTAATACCTTCTAGCTTAGTCATGCCGCCAGTAAGTATTATTCCAGCACCAATGCTATCTTTATAGCCGCTATCTTCTAGCATCTTAGCAAGTACCATAAGAGTTTCTTCTGCTCTGGCATATATAACATTTGATATTATGTCTAGTGAAACTTCGTGGCTTTTTGTTTCATCTCCAAGGATCGGGAGCTCTATTAAATCAACTGACTTATTTATTAAAGCACCATAACCTAATTTTATCTCTTCTGCCTTTGGAAGAGGTGTATGCAGAGCCATAGAAAGATCATTTGTAATGTTTGCTGAGCCAACAGGTAAAAATTCATTGTATCTTATAGAATTTCCAGAATGCACTACAAGATTACAAGTCGCACCACCCATATCAACAAGTGCAGCACCAAGTTCTTTCTCATCTTTTGTTAATGTTGCTATTGCAGAAGCATATCCTGAAAGGACTATGTTATCTAGTTGAACGCCTGCTAAATTTACAGCTTTTCTTAGGTTGCTAATAGATGACTTTTGTACTGTAACAATATGTGTTTGAACTTCTAGTCTACTACCATTCATGCCTATTGGATCTTCAATATGTTCTTGTCCATCTACTTTAAAGTTATAAGGAAGAACATGTAGTTTTTCATATTCATGAGGTATATCGGCTGTATGATCGGCCATTTGCATAGCACGTTCGATCTCTTTTATACCTATTTCATGATTTGGTATATTCACTACACCACTACTATCAACACTTTTTGTATACGCACCAGAAATAGAAACTATAACTTTTTCATAGCGTGTTCCTGCAACTCTTTGTGCTTCTATCAATGCATTTTTTATTGACTTTGCAGCTTGCTCAATATTGGTTATAACGCCTTTTCTTATTCCCTGCGTTTTTTCAGTTCCAATTCCAATTATCTTAATACCGTTTTCATCATGTTGTGCTATTACTGCACAAATCTGGAAAGAGCCGATATCTATACCTAAAATTTTTGTACTCAAGATAAATTACCTTTTGATATATTCTTTAATTTCATAGTATTTTTTAAGTTTGTTTGTTAAATCTTTTATTAACTCATTATTTTTAAGCATTGTAACGTTTTGCTGTGTTATTTGCTTATAGTTATTATCTATATTATCTACAAGCAACCTTTGTTCCAAAATGTCGTATATAACGGCCTTATCTTCTAATATAACATAATCTTTTTTGTTGTTAGTTTCAAAAAGTTGAGAAACAAAAGCTCTAGTTTCGCTTTCATTTAGTCCTGAGATAGAGCTATTTATATCTCTACTGATAAAGCCTATATCAGTTCCTTTGAAATTTTGTAAAGACTCTTTTGCTATGGTTGTTAAGTTTTCTTTTTTCTTTTTATCTTTGTAAATTTCAAGCACCATTGCTCTTGCTTGCTCAAAGCTCATAGGTTGTGGAGGAGTTATACTTTTTACTCTAACTATCAAATATCCATCTTTATATGTAAACGGTTTTATCACCTCACCAACTTTTGCCCCTTTTATTTCATCGAGCGAGAATGTCGCATTATCTTCATTTATACTAACAAATTCATTTGTTGCAAGCTCAGCTTTTTTGATAGAGGTATATTTTTTTAAAGCATCGGTCTTACTTTTCTCAATATTGTAGTCTTTGACAACTTCAGTCTTTACTTCGTCAAATGATTTGATTTTATCATCAGAGCCTTTGTATCTCTCCTTGTTTTCGTTATAGTAGTCACTCAAAGTAGTTTGATTTACATCATTTTTATTTGACTCTATAAAGTATGTTTCTAGACCGTATATAGTCTTTGTCATATAGTTGTTTTTATTTGTTTCCCAAAGATTCTTTAGCTCTTTTTCATCTATTTTTATATCGCTTTGATTAGCATTTATTATCTGTATTGCTAATTTGTCTTGCATAAAAAAGCTTGCTTCCATCATTGCAATGTCTTCTTTGCTAGCTGGTAAATTTAAAATAGTTCTAAGCTTATCAAGTAGTATTGTTAGTTTTAAATTTTCTTCAAAATCAGTTGGATTTATTCTAGCTCTTCTTAAAATATCGTAGTATAAATTTTTATCAAAAGCACCATCTTTTTGAAATGTTGGATCAGCGATTATATATTTTAAAATATCATCTTTACTAACACTAAGACCTATATCGTCTGCAAAATTTAATAGTAAATTCTCTTGAATTATAGCCTGAAGTGCAGCATTTTGTAAGCCTAACTCATTGGCCTTTTCTTGTGTTAATTTACCATCAAAAAGATTATTGTAGTATTGATACAAATTATCGTATTTTTGTTGTAGTTCTTGAATGCTTATATTTCTGTGTCCTACTTTTGCTACCGAAGTGGCTCGATTGCTGTTTAAATCATATGCTCCCCAGCCTACAAAGCCTGCTCCAACAAAGGCTATTGTACTTACCCAAATGGTAACAACTAGGTATTTTTTATGTTTTTGCATCCAAGACAACATTAAATTTTCCTTTAAAAGACTAACGAAATTTGTATGATATATTATATAAAATTGCCTTAAATAAGCTTAAAATAGGGGCTTTAAAAATATCTTTGTGGAGGATTTCGCTAACAATTTTTTAGTATTGTTAGCGAAATTTTTAAATACTATAATCGCTATAACCACTAGTTAAATGAAGCAATTTGCAGCTATTTTCTAGCAAAGCTATCTCTTTTGCAAGAAGCTGAGGGCTTCTACTGTAGGCATAAATGCCATATCCTTTAACGATAATAATATTTGTGTTTTTTTCTAACATATATCTATAAATTTCAGTTTCTGCACGTTCATACCAGTCATCATATTGTTTTGGATCATAGACTGAAATTTTATCAAATCTCATATACCCAAAATAATCTTTTGGTACTATTTTTTCATGTTTCATTGCGTAGGCAGTTGCGTATGGTGGCATTGCGTAGCAAACAAATCTCGCCTCATTTATATTTTTATAAATATTTAAGTGTATATCAGCATCAAGACTAGCTTCATTCCAACGATAGTCTTTTTTTGATGAAAGAAGCGTCAAGTCGTCATCTTTTAAATTATCAAAAATGGCATTTTGTTTATTGATTATAAATTGATTTTTTTCGACTCTTGCTGAAATTGAGCCGTGAAAGACGCCAAAAAAATTCTTTCTAAACATAGAAAGTGATATCGTTTTTATCTCATTTATTGAGTGCTCTAGCTCCATTTTTTCTCCTACGTTTAAGCGATTATATTTAAGCTATCTTAAAATTTATGTAAAATTTTGTGTAATGATAGCTTTTTAAGTAAAATTTCGATAAATTTTCCACACTATTTACTATAAAGAGGCAGTGTTGCAAAGTCCACATATCAGTGTTTTACTTGATGAAGTTCTATCCTTTTTTAAAAATCTAAATGGAAATTTTATAGATTGCACGCTTGGATATGCCGGACATTCTAGTACCATTTTGTCTCAAAATAAAAATTTAAATTTAATTGCCTGTGATAGAGATAACGAAGCTATAAATTTTTCACTAAAAAAACTTGAGCCATTTGGTAGTAGGGTTAAAATTTATAAAAGTAATTTCTCTGAATTGATTAGCAAGCTAAGCCAAGAAGAAATTTTAAGTGTTAGAGGAATTTTGGCTGACATCGGTGTTAGCTCACTTCAGATAGATAAAGATGATAGGGGCTTTAGTCTTGGCTCAAGCACGCTTGATATGAGAATGGATAAAGAGCAAAATTTTAGCGCATATGACGTTGTAAATGATTGCTCTTTTGATGAGTTGGTTAGAATTTTTAGAGATTATGGTGAACTAAAAAATGCTGCTGGGATTGCAAATAAAATTATAAATGCTAGAAATTTTGGCAAGATAACGAGTGCAAAAGAGCTTGCAAATTTAATAGGTACAGCCCAGATAAAAGGGCGCGGAGTTAGCCCTGCAATACTTGCCTTTCAAGCGATCAGGATAGAGGTAAATGGTGAGCTAGATGAGCTGACAAATTTACTTGATAGTATAGAAAAATGTGGGTTTAAAGATTGTCTTGTGGCGATTATTACATTTCACTCGCTTGAAGATAGGATCGTAAAAGAGCGCTTTAAAAAATGGGCAAATAGCTGTATCTGCCTACCTGGCGTCTATAGATGTGAATGCGGAAACAATCACGAACTAGGAGAAATTTTAACCAAAAAGCCACTAACAGCAAGCCAAAATGAGTTAAAGGTAAACTCACGAAGCAAGAGCGCAAAACTGCGAGTTTTTAAGATAAAGGGATAAAAATGCAAGAAAAAGAAGAGCTACTAACGCTTCACGACGAGGAGCAAAAACGTGAGGTAAATTTAAGCTTTAAGACATTAGTGATGGTCTATTTAGCTGTTTTTATAGCTCTAGCTATATTTTTGCCAAAAATTTACATAGCAAATCAAATTTATTATATAAGTAGAGATATAGCTGACATAAGCGGTAAACGAGATATGCTTTTAGAGGAAAATAGAGCTCTTAATATAAAGCTTGAAAATTTACGTTATAAAAATCAAATTTTAAATAATATGCAAGAGCGTCAATGGAAATAACGAAACATTTAAAGCTTTATTTATTCTCATCTAAATTTTTGCGATTCAATTATATTGGCAAATAATATAGCCATTTTGTATATAACTGCACAAAAATAAAATTAACTCAATAAATAAAGCCTATTTTTAACTTGCTAATTACTTTCTTTCTGAGAGATTAGCTTTTCATATATATATTGTTCTAAATCTTTTTTTGATACGTCATTTTTTATAGCAGTATTATAAATTTCTTCAACCTTGCTTGAGTATTTATCATAGCTAAAATAGGGAAAATGAACACTCCAAGCTTTCTTGATAAGATCGTGGCTTATCTCTCTTCTTGCCCAAACTTTAAACATATCAAAGCCAATGAAAACGGCCGAAGTAACGACAGCAGTCGCTATTATCGATATGTGTGCATCAGTTTTTGCTAAAAAATGATGCGTGATGATTAACAATGGAAATAAAATGACAAAACAGATAAGTACATAAATCTGGTAGAGCTTGATGTGATTAAATCTAAAATTTAGCTTTGCTCCATCTATTAGCATACCTTCGTTAAAAAGGGCATTTGCTTCAAGTAGATCCCTGAATAAAACTGGCTGTTTTGAAACAAAAAAAACGTTTTTTATGATTCTATCTTTTAAAGTTTCTTGCATTTTTTATAAACTTTTTACCTTTGAAATTTTGGCTCATTATATCTAAGAATCTATAAATTCAAACAAAATTAGATACAATTTGCCCAAAATTTAAGGAGCTAAAAATGGCAGATCAAGCTTTACAAACCGTCTTTTTAAATGGAGAATTTTTGCAAAAAGACGAGGCAAAAGTTAGTGCTTTTGATAGAGGATTTATATTTGGTGATGGAATTTATGAGGTTGTGCCTGTGATAAATTCAAAAATGGTTGATAAAGATGGATTTTGGGCGAGATTTGAAAGAAGCTTAAACGAGATAGATATAAGCTTGCCCTACGAAAAGGAAAAATTTGAAGCGATTTTAAACGAGATAATCGCTAAAAACACCTTAAAAGAGGGCGGAATTTACATGCAAATAACAAGAGGCGTGGCGTTTAGAAATTTCTATTTCATAGAAAATTTAACACCAAGTGTCTTTATTTTCTGTTACGAGAGTGAAATTTTAAACAATCCTGCTGCAAAAACTGGCATAAAGGTCGTAAGTGTCGAGGATATAAGGTGGAAAAGGCGTGACATCAAGTCTATCTCACTTCTGGCTCAGTGCTACGCTAAAAATGAAGCTCACAAAAAAGGCGCAGACGAGGGCTTTATGGTGGAAAATGGCTTTGTCACAGAGGGCTGTAGCTCAAGTGCTTTTATTATCAAGGATAAAACACTCATAACCAAACCACTTTCAAATGAAATTTTGCCAGGAATTCGCCGTATGAGACTTTTAAAGATCGCCAAAGATATCGGCCTTAAGATAGAGGAGCGAAAATTTAGCATGGATGAAGTTTATAATGCTGATGAAGTCTTTATCTCGGCCGCGACGCTCATACTCTTACCAGTTGTTTATGCTGATGGCAAGGCGATAAACGGTGCAAAAGTGGGAGAAATTTCAAGTAAACTTCGTGAAATTTATGCTGGTGAACTTTTAAAAGAAGCCGGGCTTTGAGAGAAAAAATCTTAATAAGCGCTTGCCTAGCTGGAATAAACTGCAAATTTAACGGCGAAAATAATCTCTTGGATAGAGCTATTTTAGATGAAATTTCAAAGAGATATCATCTGCTTTTTGTTTGTCCTGAAGTTTATGGTGGACTTAGCACACCAAGAGAGCCAGCCGAGATGAAAAATGGCTCAATCGTATGCAAATTTTCAGGCAAAGATGTGAGTAAAAATTTTAAAAGTGGAGCAGAAATTTGCCTAAAGATAGCTAAACTAAATGGTTGTAAAAAGGCTATTTTAAAATCAAAAAGTCCAAGTTGTGGAAGTGGGCAAATTTATGATGGAAGCTTTAGTAAGAGGCTTATTTCAGGCGATGGCATCACAGCAAAATTGTTAAAAGAAAATGAAATTTTAGTTTACAGCGAAGATGAGATAGTAGGGCTTGATGTTTGATAGGCTAAAAGACAACATTATGCTTGAGGTGATCTTTAAATATATCATCTTGTTGCTGCTTTTTATCTGTGTGGCTGGGCTTTTTGCAAGCGGCGTTCTATTTTTGAATGGAGAGATGAGTGAAAATTCGCTAAATTTACACATTTTCTTTGGCTTTAGTTTGGTTGTTTTGACGATTGTTCATAGTTATGTTAAGAAGAAAAAGTTAAAGAAACTAAGCCTTGAGTTTAAAAATATCTTAAACCACAAGCCAGTGCAGATGGACTGCAATACAACCAGGTTTTTAAATGCTTTAAATGATGTGAAAGTGGGCGAGCTTTCAAAGAAATTTGGCTCTGATATTGTAGAAATTTTAAGGTCAAATGACATAAAAGTAAAAAGCGAGAATGAGACTATGAAACAAATTTGTAAAAACAACGATGAAAAGATGTTTTACATTTTTGTTTTGATCGTCGAAGCTATTTTTAAGGATAAGGAAAAAAGTTGAAAAAAGGTATATTTTTAGCGTTTGGTGTTGCTTTGTTTTTGGGATGTTCGCAGACCCAGCCAAAGTCAAGTGTGCAAAATCCTTTACCAGATGAAAATGTATATAAGCCAAATGAACGCATTAGTTTGCTTGATTTTGAAATGAAGCAAGATGCCTCGTCGCTACCGCAAAATATACAAAGTGCAAGCTTTGACCAAGAGGAAATTTTAAAAAGAAGGTTTAAAGTTTTTACGTTAAGGGGCGTAAAATTTAATCCAAACGATGTCTTTTGGGCATTTAATATATATAAGCCAAGCGAAAAGAGAAAGTATTTTGGCTCAAATTTTAGAGAGATACCTCAAAGCTGGTTTGATGCACAAAAGGACAATGCAAATTTTTCAGCTCTTTCGAGTATCTCTGCTTATGCTCTAACTTCGGCAAACACAGCTTTAAGAAATTTTCCAACCGATGAGCCGATATTTTTAAATCCGCAAACTCCAGGCGAGGGCTATCCTTTTGATTATCTGCAAGAATCAACCCTAAGCATCGCTCATCCACTTTTTGTGTCACATCTTTCTAAAGATAGGGCATGGGCGTTTGTTAGCGATGATGCGGTTTGGGGCTGGGTAAAGGTCGAGGATATAAAATTTATAAGTGACGATGAGGCAAATGCCTATCAAAAGTCAAGTTTTGTGACTATAAAAACGGACAAGATGCCAGTTTATGACAAGGGTGGAAACTTTTTATTTTACTCACGTGTCGGCGTGATACTGCCAGTTTTGGCGCAAGACGACAAAAACTACTACGGCAAAATTTATGTAAGAAATATGCTTAGGGAGTTTGTCCTCCCAAAGTCTTTTAGCGCCCTTTTTCCACTTAAATTTAATGACTCAAATTTAAAGACAATTCTTAGTTCGCTTCTTACTCAGCCTTATGGCTGGGGCGGGGTGGATAAGCTAAGAGACTGCTCGCTTTTTACAAAAGACTTGCTAGCAAGCTTTGGCGTGTGGTTACCTAGGAACTCAAGGGCGCAAGCAAATATGGGAGAAAAGATCAATCTAAAAGGTCTTAGTAACGCTGCAAAGAGCAAAGAGATAAAAGAAAAGGGCGTACCATATCTCACGCTCGTGCATCTACCAGGTCACATCATGCTCTATGCTGGATATAAGGGCGATGATATCTACGTCGTGCATGATGCTTGGGGGCTAAAGACTGCAAACAACGGCCGCGCGCTTATCGGAGCGACTGCGATAACTACGCTAAACATCGGACAAAATAGAAGCGATATACAAAACTCAAATTTGCTCATTTCAAAGGTAGATTCTATAAATGTAATAAAGCCCGAAAATGTAATAAGCGACAAAGCGAGGAAAATTTCAGCTTTACAAAGGGCTTATGATGTTAAGGTTGAGGATAATTTGGTCAAATTCGGTGATGGAACAATATTTGTCTATGATGACTTTAAACAAAAAGATGGTGAGTGTAGCACTGGGGCCGACATAGAGGATATGAATGCGCTTGATTATGCTGCATTTTCGCCACTTAGCACTGCACTAAGTGATGCTGGCAGATGTAGAAATTATGAATTTTTAGGCAAAATTTATGGCTCAAGCGAGAGCGAGGTAAAAGCAAATTTGATAGATGTCGTTTGGCTAAAAGATAGCCTTGCGCTAAAGTTACCATTTAACTCTAAAAATGGCGCTGCGGCTGCCTTGCAGGATGTGAGCAATGAACTAAATGAGATGGCAAAGAGCGATCCAAATTTACTTGAATACCTAAAAGATCCTGGTGGGACATTTAAGTGGCGCATTATTGCTGACACAAACCGCTTAAGTGCGCACAGCTACGGCATCGCGATCGATATAAATGTGAAAAAGAGCCACTACTGGCAGTGGAGCAATGGCTACCAAAACCTCATCCCTGAAAAGATAGTGCGTGTTTTTGAAAAACATAAATTTATCTGGGGTGGACGCTGGAAGCACTTTGATACGATGCACTTTGAGTATCGCCCAGAGATGTTTGAGTAGATGCTAGATCAGATTTTAAAAATTTTATCTCGCTCAAACGTCTTTTTAACTGGTGGCGGAGGTGTTGGCAAGAGCTATCTAACTGCCTCCATCATCAGACACTACAAAGAAAATTTCAAAAACGTCATAATCCTTGGCTCAACTGGCATAAGCGCTGTTAGCCTTGGAGGAGTTAGCTTACATAGTTTTTTTAAATTTGGCTACTGCAAGGACTATGAGGAGCTAAGGCGCTTCGACTATCATCAAAAAGATAAACTAAGCAAGCTAAGAAATATGCTTAATGCATGTGATCTGCTTGTAATTGATGAAATTTCAATGGTGAGCTCAAATCTAATGGAGATGATAAGATACCGACTACTTACTTCCAAATTTAAAGGTAAGGTGCTTATAGTGGGTGATTTTTATCAGCTTCCACCAGTGCAAAAGGAGCAAAACGAAAATAGGCTTTTTAATTTTTTATACGCTTTTAACTCCAGTGCGTGGGAGGATATGAAATTTACAAATGTTGAGCTACTGGTCTCAAAACGTACAAACGATCTTAAATTTTATGAGATTCTCTCTCGTCTTAGAGTAGGCGAGCTAGATGATGAAATAATGGGCTATATAGAGAGTTTAAGAGTGACCAAGATAGAGCCAGATGATGATACGAGCGTGCTTTTTGGTAGAAACGCCGAGGCTGAAATGCTAAATCAAAAAAGGCTTTCAGAACTTGACACGCCACTTGAAATTTCAAACTCGGACGTGCTTGTTATGGATGAAAATTTAGATAAAAAAGAGTTTGAAAAATGGGCAAATACACTAAATATCTCAAGAGATTTGGAGATGAAGATAGGCGCTAAGATCATCTTTACGTCAAATAAATGGGGCGAGTATTATAACGGCGAGCAGGGCAAGATCATGCAAATTTTAAAAGAAAACGGAGTTATTTCAAGCGTGATTGTAAAAAAAGATAGTGGCGAAATTTGTGAGATAGAAAAAGCTGCTTATATATTTAGTTCGTTAAATTTAAACGAAGATGAGATCGAAGAAAATGTACAAGCCTCGCTCCATCAGTTTCCATTTAAGCTTGCTTACGCTCTAACCATCCATAAATCTCAAGGAATGAGCATAAACTCGCTCATTTGTAATATCAACCATATTTTTGCCAAAGGACAACTCTACGTCGCACTTTCTCGTGCAGTAAGTCCTAAAAATTTAAAACTTTTTTATGATAAAAAAAGTGATTTTAGGCAGCATTTAAGAAAAGTGGTTAAAATTGACGACGAAGTTAAGAAATTTTACCAAGAAAACGTATTTTTGCATATTAAGGAGAATTTATGAAAAAGCTATTTTTAAGCCTTACTTTTTGTATTTTTGCATTTGCAGACGTGCTTAAAGTAAGAGATTTTCAAACAGATATCTACTCAAAAGCTGGACAAAATTTAACAAAAAAGATAAATATGAACCTTGAAGTCGTCGGACGTGATGTTGAAGAAAATGAAGCGTATGTGCTTGATGCTTTAAACATAATAGTTGGCAGCTTTTACGTGGAAGATATTTTAACCTCAATGGGAAAAGAGAAATTTAAAGAGCTTTTCATAAAATATGCAGCCAAAAAGCACTCTCTTGATATTGATGATGTGCTTATCTTAAATATAAAAGTGATAAATAATCTTGAGCTAAGCGAGATCATAAAAGCAATAAAAAGCCAAAATTTATGCTCCGATCCAAGTGTTAATGAAGAGATTGTAACAAAACCAGAAAAGAAGAAAAAGGGCAATGAGATCATCATCTCGCCAGATCCAAATGACGTAGTTCAAAAGCCTATTGATCTAAATAACGTGCAGGAATTTGGAAAAGATTTTGGAGAGAAGTGAGTAAATTTGGCTAAAGCTAGCCAAATTTATTGATTTACTATATCGTAACCTTGCGGGATAACCGGAGTTAGCGTCTCTTGTGGTATGAGCGCGTCTTTTACTGGGTTGCTTAGAGTTATTTTTATCTTATTTGAAAGCTTGTCTTTGTAGTCAATCGTCGTTGGAAGTGTGTTTTTAATAGTTATAAAATATTCAACTCCATCATATATCGCTTTGTAAAGTGTTGGTTGAATTTGCTCTGCATGAGCCAAGATTTGTGTCAAATTTGGCGTATCATCAAGCTTTGAAATGATGGCTTGCTCAAGCTCGTCCTCAATCACGATCACACGCTCTTTGTTAAAATAAATTCTCTTTGGTGTTGGACTTTCATATATCCAAAGTGCAGTATTGTCGTTTTTTGCGTAAAATCTACCTTTGTAATTTATGCTTTTGCCTTCGCTAAATACAGTTTGTGTAAAGTCACTTTGCAAGCTTTTGAAATTTAATCCAGCACCAAATGAGCAAACTGCAACGAGAGATGCAACTAGAAATTTTCTCATTTTTTATCCTTTTTTGGCGTATTCTAGCCCAGTTTAATTAAATAAATAGTTAAACTATGCTAATATCCAAAGTTTAAAAATTTAGGAAGGTAAAATAATGATTTCATCGGTATTTAGAAAGATTTTTGGCACGAAAAACGATAGAGAAGTCAAAAAATACATAAAACGTGTGGCGCAGATAAATGCGCTTGAGCCAATGTATGAGAAGATGAGCGATGATGAGCTTAAGATCAAATTTAATGAGCTAAAAGCCCAAGTAGTAGAAGAGAAAGTCACTTTAGATCAAATTTTAAATGATGTCTTTGCGATCGTTAGAGAGGCTAGCAAAAGGGTGCTTAAGATGCGCCATTTTGACGTGCAGCTAATCGGCGGTATGGTGTTAAATGAGGGCAGGATCGCTGAGATGAAAACAGGCGAGGGCAAGACCTTGGTAGCAACTTTGCCAGTTATATTAAACGCGATGAGCGGCAAGGGTGTGCACGTAGTGACCGTAAATGACTACCTTGCAAAGCGTGACGCTACGCAAATGGGCGAGCTTTATAACTTTTTAGGCTTAAGCGTCGATGTGATACTAAGCGGTGGATACGATGATAACGTAAGACAAGCTGCTTATAATGCCGACATAACATACGGCACAAACTCAGAATTTGGCTTTGATTATTTACGTGATAATATGAAATTTGAAGCTGGTCAAAAGGTGCAAAGAGGTCATAACTTCGTTATCGTAGACGAGGTCGATAGTATCTTGATAGATGAAGCAAGAACACCACTTATAATATCAGGTCCAACAAATCGCACACTTGATGGCTACATAAGAGCCGATCAGGTTGCAAAACAGCTTACTAGAGGCACTCCAGCTGATCCAAATGTGCCAGGCTCAAAGCCAACAGGGGACTTTATAGTCGATGAAAAAAATAGAACGATAATGATCACAGAAGCTGGCATAAGCAAGGCTGAAAAATTATTTGGTGTTGAGAATTTATATAACCTTGAAAACGCCATATTAAGCCACCATCTAGATCAAGCTCTAAAGGCACACAACCTCTTTGAAAAAGACGTTCATTATGTCGTAAAAGATGGCGAGGTGGTTATTGTTGATGAATTTACTGGACGTCTAAGCGAAGGCAGACGCTTTAGCGAGGGGCTTCATCAAGCGCTCGAGGCAAAAGAGGGCGTGAAAATCCAAGAAGAGAGCCAAACGCTAGCCGATACAACCTACCAAAACTACTTTAGGATGTATAAAAAGCTTGCAGGTATGACTGGTACGGCTCAGACTGAGGCCACTGAGTTTTCTCAAATTTATAACCTTGAAGTTATCTCGATCCCTACAAATTTACCAGTTAAAAGGATAGATCAAAACGATCTTATCTATAAAACTCAAAATGAGAAATTTAAAGCAGTTATTGATGAGGTTAAAAAAGCTCACGAGAAAGGTCAGCCAGTGCTTGTGGGAACTGCAAGTATCGAGCGCAGTGAGGTGCTTCACGAGATGCTTAAAAAAGCTGGCATCCCACACTCTGTGCTAAATGCTAAAAATCATGAAAAAGAGGCTGAGATCATCGCGCAAGCTGGTGTAAAAGGCGCTGTGACTATCGCTACAAACATGGCAGGACGCGGTGTTGATATCAGGATCGATGATGAGGTTAGAAATTTAGGCGGACTTTATATCATAGGTACTGAAAGGCACGAGAGTAGAAGGATAGACAATCAGCTCCGTGGCCGTGCTGGACGTCAGGGTGATCCTGGTATGAGTAGATTTTATCTAAGCTTAGAGGATAATCTTTTAAGAATTTTTGGTAGTGACCGCATAAAAGCGATCATGGATAGGCTCGGTATCGACGAGGGCGAGAGTATCGAGAGTCGCATGGTGACAAGAGCTGTTGAAAATGCTCAAAAGAAAGTCGAGAGCTTGCACTTTGAGGCTAGAAAGCACTTGCTTGAGTATGATGACGTGGCAAATGAGCAAAGAAAGACTATCTACAAATACCGCGACGAGCTACTTGATAAAAACTATGATATGAGCGAAAAGATAGCTCAAAATAGAAAAGAGTATGCTGCAAATTTACTTGATACGGCTGAAATTTTCCATGGTGGCTTGAAAGATGACTTTGATATTAAAAATTTATGCTCTATCATCCTTGCAGACTGTGGTGAAGAGATGGACGAGAGTGAGTTGAAAGGTCTAGAGTATGATGAGCTAATAGAAAAGCTTGCGCAAATTTTTGAAGTAAGATATAACGAAAAAATGAGCGTGCTAAATGAAGATCAAAGAAAAGAGATAGAGAAAATTTTATACCTTCAAGTGCTTGATAATGCGTGGAGAGAGCACCTTTATCAAATGGATATCCTAAAAACTGGTATCGGCCTTAGAGGGTATAATCAAAAAGATCCGCTTGTTGAATACAAAAAAGAGAGCTATAACCTCTTTATGGAGCTAGTTAGCAGGCTAAAAAGTGAGAGTGTTAAGACGCTTCAGGTTGTAAGATTTAAGAGCCGTGAAGAGCAAGAAGAGCAAGCTAGAATGATGCTTGAAGCTAGTCAAAATGCTGAAAATGAAAATTTAAGCTACAACAACCAAGGTGAGGATGATAAATTTACACCTGAAAAAAAGATACCAAGAAACGCTCCATGCCCTTGTGGAAGCGGTAAAAAATATAAAGATTGCCACGGAAAAAGTGGCCCTAAAAAAGGCATATTTGCTTAAAATTTCTACTTTTAAGGCGCCAAAAGCGCCTTAATCTTTTAAAGGCTATTTGATGACAAGCTTACCAAAGTACCTACTTTTTAAATATTTAAGATTTGATAAAACTCAGCCATTTATCACTCTAAGTGCCTTGCTTGCCTTTCTTGGCGTTAGCATCGGACTTATGGTTTTGATCGTTGCAATGGCGATTATGAACGGGTTTGATAAAGAATTTGAGCGCAAACTTTTTACGATGAACTATCCAATAACCATTCAAAGTGCCTTTAAAGGCTCTATTGATGATGACTTTGTTGATGAGCTAAAGGCTAGATTTAGTGATCTTAAATTTAGTCCATTTATAAGCACACAGGTCATTTACCGCTCGGCAAATGCACTTGAGGGCGGACTGGTTTATGGCGTAAATTTTAAAGATGAAAAGCAGATAAACTCAGTCGTAAATGAAGCTTTAAAAGATAAAGAGCTAGATGGTTTTGAGATACTTGTGGGAAGTGGCATAATGAGCGAGTTTAGACTAAGAAACGATGAGAAATTAACGCTTATCTTTACAAAGGCCGATCCAGCTGGCTTTTCGCTAACGCCAAAGATGAAGCGCTTTGATATCGGTGGCTCATTTACATCTGGGCTAATCGCCTATGACAAGGCGTTTTCATACACTTCAGTCGATGCTTTGAGGAAAATTTTAGACTATCCAAAAGGCGTTTATGATGGAATTCATATCTTTTCAAGTAAGCCATTTGATGATATAAAAAGAGTGCGTGAGGGCCTGCCAACTGGCATGGTTGCTATTGGCTGGTGGGAGCAAAATGGTAACTTTTTCTCAGCACTCGCACTTGAAAAACGAGCACTTTTTATAGTTTTGATGCTAATTATCCTTGTGGCGTCGCTAAACATCATAAGCTCGCTGCTAATGACAGTGATGAACCGCAGGCAAGAAATTGCCTTGCTTCTTGCACTTGGTGCTAGCAAAGGCGAGATAAAAAGAAGCTTTTTCTATCAAGGGCTAGTAATCGGCGGTGGCGGCATTATATTTGGCTTAGCGCTTGGCTTTTTAGGGCTATTTTTACTTGGAAATTTCAACATTATAGACTTGCCAGCTGACGTTTATGGCTCAAGTAAACTTCCATTAGAACTTTCTTTGATTGACTTTGTGCTTATAATAGTTGGAGCTATTTTTATCGTGGCTATCTCGTCTTATTACCCAGCTAAAAAAGCCACAGAAGTAAATGTGCTTCAAACTTTAAGAAATGAGTAGAGCCTAGAGACTTAGGCTTACTCATTGCTTGTAAAAGTTATTTTTAAAAGATTATTTTAAAACTGAACATAAACTCGTAAAATTCTAGGATAAATTTATACTTTTACGCTCTTATATCATGATCGATTTTGCATTGAAGAGCCTCGTGTACGAGTGTTTTTGCCATGACGCGCTCTTCGTTTATTAGGTGGAAATTTTTACTTAACTCACCAAAAATATCTTTATTACCCTCACCATTTATTTTTATTATAGTTTGGGTATTTACGCCGTAGTCTTTTATCTTTTGCGCGATGAGCTCCACTCTTTGCTCATTGTTAACAGTTATAATAACAGCAGCTGCATCGCTTAGGCAGGCATTTTCAAGTGTGTGACTTTGAAGAACGTTACCTAAAAATACATTTTCCCCGCGGCTCCTACCAAGCTCAACTAGACTAATATCATTATCAAGCACAAGATATAAAAGCTTTGTCTCTTTTAGTCTCAAAACGACCTCTTGCCCAAGCCTTTCATAGCCAAAGACTACGATGTGATTTTTTATTTTTTGCGGCTTTAGAGTTTCATTCGGTTCAACAACGATCTCACGTTCTATGAGGTCTGCTATCGCGTCTAGTTTTTTAAGTATAAAAGGCGTAGCAAACATCGACACAACTGAGGCTGCGATAAAAATTTGAGCAGTTTGTATATCAAGTAAATTTCTAGTAGTCATTAGTCCAAAAACAGCTAGTGCAAATTCGCCTATTTGACAAACACTAAGCGCGGTTTTTGCAGCAACTCTTCGCTTTAAGTAGATGTTTAAGATAGCAAAAACGACAACTGCTTTTATCACCATGACACTAAATACTAGGCCAAGAACAAGCCAGATGTTTGAGACGACGACAGCAAAATTTATCTGCATACCAACGGTTATGAAAAATAGCCCAAGAAGTAAATCTCTAAAAGGTATGAGATCAACTTCGATTTGGTGTTTATACTGTGTCTCTGCCATCATCATACCGGCTAAAAACGCACCCAAAGAGTATGAGAAGCCAAAAAAGTGAGCCAAAGTGCTAGAGCCAACGACCATAAATAAAATCGTAGCTATAAAAACCTCTTGCGAATTTGTTTGAATAACTTTATAAAATATCCAGTTGATGACATATTTGCCAAGTAAAAATAGCACAACAATAAGAATAATCGCACTTGTAAATGTCTTTAGCAAAAGCTCATTTATTGAAGCATCTTGCGAGCTAAACATATCTATCATAAGCAAAATAGGAATGACTGCAATATCTTGAAATAGTAAAATTCCAAGTGCTTTTCTGCCGTAAATTTTACTCACATCGCCACTATCGTTTAGTGTCTTTAGCACGATCGCAGTTGATGAGAGTGCAAGCGCAAGACCTGCAATAAGTGCTGTTTCGTCTTTTAAGTGAAGGGCATAATAAAGCATCACACCCATTATAAAGCCACTTAAACAAACCTGTAAGCCGCCATTTAAAAAGACCTCTTTTTTCATACCCATTAAGTGTTTAAAACTAAACTCAAGCCCAATGGTAAACATCAAAAATGCGATACCAAATTCCGCGATATGGGAAATTTCATCATTGCTTTTTAGGTTGAAAAATTCTGATATAAGCGTACCTGTTACGATGTAGCCGATGATGGTTGGTATCTGAAATTTTTTAAAAATGACGTTTAATGCGACTGAGATCGCTGCAACAAGCAAGAAACCTTCTAAAATTTGTTCCATAAATTATTTTTTACCTTCATAAAAGACTAGATCAAAGCTATTTTTTCTCTTTACGAGCGATCTTTTTGTGCTAGTTTGGCTGGTAGCTTCGTGCAATTTTTTATTTAGCTCATCAATAGTTGATTCTAAATCGTCAATTTTTTCTTTCAACTGAAGTATCACATCAACGCCGGCTAAATTTACACCTAGTTCGCGGGTTAAATTTAGTATAGTTTTTACGCGATCAACGTCTTTTTGTGAGTAGAGCCTCATCTTGCCATCTGTTCTTGATGGCTCGATAAGTCCCTCTCTTTCATACTGTCTTAAAGTTTGTGGATGTATGCTTAAAACCTTTGCAACAACGCTTATTAAAAAAAGTGGTTCTTCATAATTTTGCATTTTTTTACTCCGGTAATTTCTCTTTTAACTCTTTTACTAAGCCTTCATCAAGCTCACTGATATTTGGAAGTTTTACCCTGGCTTTTAAGTAAAGATTCCCATAAATTCCGCTCTTTCTATTTTGCACACCATATCCTTTTAAGCGGATCTTTGTGCCTGTTTTTGAGTTCTCAGCGATTTTAATCGTGACATCTTTTTTGTAAGTATGTACATTGACTTTTCCGCCAAAAAGCATAGTTTTTAGTGGAATTTCTATATCTTTATAAAGATCGTCTCCGACTCTTTCATATTCGTCGCTTGGCTCAACGCTAATAGCAAGTATAAGATCGCCTTTTTGACCACCAGTACTCTTGCCTTTGCCTTTTACACGAAGCTTCTCGCCGCCTTCTATGCCGCTTGGAATTTTTATCTTAATGCTTTCGCCATTAAAATTTATCTTATGTTCACCGCCAGTTACAGCTACGTCAAATGGTATAGAAATTTTTGCATTTACGTCTAGATCAGCTCCGCCAAAGCCAAATCCACCACTACTAAATCCGTCAAATCCTCCAAAATTGCTACCAAATCCGCTGCTAAATTTAGCTCCACCGCCGCCAAAGCTACCTGAGAAGATATTCTTTAAAATTTCATTTAGATCGCCCATATCGGCTGAACTACTAGCAAAGTCGTGGAAATTTTGACCGCCAAACATAGTATCGCCGTACTGGTCGTATTGAGCTCGTTTTTTATCGTCGCTTAAAATTTCATAAGCAGCATTTATCTCTTTAAATTTATCTTCTGCTCCGGGGTCTTTGTTGATGTCTGGGTGATATTTTCTGGCAAGTTTTCTATAAGCTTTTTTTATCTCGTCGCTTGAGGCACCCTTTGAAACCCCTAAAGTCTCATATAAGCTTTCACTCATATATTCTCCTTATATTCTTTTGATACGGATTATATCATAAAGCTTTAGTCTATGCAAGTCAAGTTTATTTTTGTTTAATAACAAGAAAAAGTGTTAAGATTTTATTTTTTCACTATATTTATAATTTGCAAAAATTTTTAGATTAAAGGAAAAAAATGAAAAAGATTGTGCTAATTTCATTAGCAGCAGCTTCTTTTTTAGTGGGGGCTGATATTAAATTTAATGAAGCTAACTCTAATATCACGAGAGTCTCGCCACTTAGCGATAAAAATAGCGTACTTTCTTATTATGACTCGATCGCTCAGGCAAAGCTTTCAGTTGTAAATATTTCAACTACAAAAACGGTAAATAACGCTGGTATTGAGCAGATGTTTAATGACCCTTTCTTCAATGAATTTTTTGGATTTAACTTTGCAAAACCAAAAGAAAAAGAAAAAACTACTTCGCTTGGCTCTGGCGTTATTATCTCAAATGATGGATATATCGTTACAAATAATCACGTTATAGAAGACAGTGATCAAATAGTTGTAACTCTTGCAAATGGCGGCAAAGAGTATAAAGCAAAGCTAATAGGAAGTGATCCAAAAACCGATCTAGCCGTCGTAAAGATAGAGGCAAACGGACTAAATGTGATCACTTTTGCGGACTCATCAAAGCTGCTTGATGCAGACGTCGTATTTGCAATAGGTAATCCATTTGGCGTTGGTGAAAGTATCACTCAAGGTATCATTTCAGGGCTAAATAAAGATAATATCGGCCTTAATCAATATGAAAATTTTATCCAAACAGATGCTTCGATAAACCCAGGAAATTCAGGTGGAGCTTTGGTTGATAGTAGGGGATATTTAGTCGGAATAAACTCAGCCATACTTTCAAAAAGTGGTGGCAACAACGGCATTGGTTTTGCAATCCCATCAAATATGGTCAAAGATATCGCTAAAAAGCTGATAACTGACGGCAAGATCGAACGTGGCTTTATCGGAGTTACGATTGCAAATTTAACTGATGAGCAAAAAGAGCTTTACACAAATAAAGAGGGTGCTTTAATAAGCGGCGTAGAGCAAGGCATGCCAGCAGATGAGGCTGGGCTAAAAAGAGGCGATTTGGTTATATCAGCTAATGATAAAGCTATTAAAAACGCAAATGATCTTAAAAATTTCATCGGTTCACTAACTCCAAATAGTAGTGTTGATATAACTTACGAGCGATCAAATAAAATAATGAATGCAAAAATCAAGCTTGCAAACGCTGATCACAATTCAAAAGACATAGCAAAAAGCATTATAATCGAAGGACTTAGCGTTAGTAATCTAAGTGATGAGATAAGATATAAATACAAAATCAGCCCAGATACTCAAGGTGTGCTAGTAACTGATGTAAAATCAGGCTCAAAGGCTGAAGACTTTGGCTTTGAAAGAGGCGACGTGATCGTTCAAGTTGGTGAAGAGAGCATAAAAGATCTTCAAACATTTGCAAATACGGTCAAAAACACAAAAGGTAAAAAGACACTAGTGTGGATAAATCGCGGTGGTATTATACAAGGCCTTGTTATAAAATAATCATCTAAGAGCTGAAATTTCAGCTCTTAACCCTTTTAAATTTTTAAAATCTTAATCTGCTATAATCCTTAAAAATAAATTTACAACAGGAAAGATCATGACTAGAATTTTAATGATAGAAGATGATATGGAGCTTGCTGAAATTTTAACCGAATATCTAGAAAACTATGATATTGAAGTAGTGACTGCCGAAGAGCCATATATCGGACTATCTACGCTAAATACAAGTAAATTTGACCTAGTTATACTAGATCTTACATTGCCTGGTATGGACGGATTAGAAGTTTGTAAAGAGATCAGGAAAAATCACAATATTCCTATTATCATATCAAGTGCAAGACATGATATAACGGATAAGGTAAATGCTCTTGATAATGGAGCGGATGATTATTTGCCAAAGCCATATGACCCACAAGAGCTTTTGGCTCGTATCAAAAGTCATCTAAGAAGGCAGAGTATCACCCCAGCAATTGAGGCGAGAAATTTAAATAAGGACCTGGTTTTAAAAGAGTTTGAACATGAAATTTTATTTAAAGGAAACGTGCTAAATTTAACTGCCGCAGAATACGACATCTTAAAATATCTACTTTTAAAAGAGGGCGGAGCGGTTACTAGAGAGGAACTCATCTATAACTGCGAGAGCATAAATGAAGATAGCTCAAACAAAAGTATTGACGTCATCATCGGCAGGATTCGCCAAAAACTAAATGAAAATCCAAAAGAGCCAAAATACATCCACGCGATCCGTGGTATCGGCTATAAATTGGTTCTTTGATGCCAAGATCGTCTATTTTTATAACCATAACTTTTATCTTTGCCCTTGCGCTTGTTTCGATATTTCTAGCCTTTTTGTGGCTCATGGGCTTTGATAAGCAAAACTATACAAGAGAGCTAAATAACAAATACTCAAACGTCGCTAGGACAAATTTGTTTTATATGGGTGGCATCATAAATAAAACTCAGTACGACCGCCAACTTTCAAATATCGATATGCCAGAGATAAAAGACGAGAAGAAAAAGGATGAAATTTTAAAGCAAGCAACCGTTTTAGAAGAAATTTCAAGCGATCTAGGCTCAAGTGCGATCTTGCTTTATGACAAGCACCACTACTTAAGGATTGAGCATTTAGACGAGCTAAAGCTTTTAATGGATAAGGAATTTCAGCCTTACAGATACGAGGTGATAAAGGCTGTTTTTTTGGTGGTTGCGGTCATTTTGTTAGGTGCTTACATTTTTGTTATCTATAAGATAAAACCGCTTAGAAAGCTAAAGCGTCAGATCGTAAAATTTGCAAATGGTGAGCTTGACGGCGTACAAAATGTTGGCAACGGCAAGGATGAAATTTCTGAAGTTTCAGAGGCATTTTATGAGGCAGTTTGTCAGATCAAGGCGCTTAATGACTCAAGGCATCTTTTCTTAAGAAATATCATGCACGAGCTAAAAACTCCTATCACAAAAGGCCTAATAGCAGCTCAAATGATAGAAAAAAGTAAAAATCAAGAAAGGCTAATCTCTGTCTTTCACAAGCTTGAAAATTTAATAAACGAACTTGCAGCGATAGAGCAGATAACATCAAAAATAGGACTTAGCAATAAAACTCCATGTTTTATGAGGGATCTCATCGATGAGGCTATCGATATAGCCATGGTAGAAAAAGAGTGTGTTGGTATCAGTGAGCTTGATGAGGTTAGGGTGCTTGTTGATTTCAAGCTATTTTCAGTCGCTATAAAAAATATGATAGACAATGGCATAAAATATTCAACTGATAAGCATGTAAATATCGTTGTTAGCAAGGATCATATGAAATTTATAACTCAAGGTGAGAAGCTAAAAAATGATCTTGACTTTTATGTCCAGCCATTTATCAAAGGAGAGGATACTCAAAAGAGTTTTGGTCTTGGTTTATATATAGTTAGCAATATACTTGAAGCGCATGGGCTCAAATTTAGATATGAATACAAAAACGGAATGAATGTCTTTGTTTTTGAAAATTTACAAGATATAATAGTGACTTAAATAAAACATAATAAACAAAAGAGGGCTAAAAATGGCAGCAAAAATTTTCTCACCAGTTGATATCTTATCAATAATAGATCTTGAGATAGCTTTTATAAATCGTTATAAAAATGTAAAAGATTATGCAAAAAATTTATCTTTGATATATTTTTCTTTGCCAAGTACTAAAGAGTATAGTGAACTATTTGAAAAATTTTTAAGACAAACTGACGTCGTTGTAAGAGAGAATGAACATTATGTGGTCGTGCTTCATGGAACAAATGAAAGAGGAGCTAGCGAACTATTATCTGGTATTCAAGAGTTTTTAAACGCTGAGCCAATTGATTTGATAGTAAGCTATCCAAAAGACGGAAGAAACGCTAAAGAGCTTACTACTAAGCTTCAAGATGAGATAAAAGATAATTACGGTGTATTGCTTGAAATGCTTTCAAATCAAGAAAAATTTGAAGCTTTTGAAAGCATGATTTAATATAATTTTGTGGAGCTTGTTTGGAGAATTTACTACTATTTTTTGCAGTTTTGCTTATAACTAGTATTCTTCTTAGTAATATCTCTGATAAATTTGGAATTCCATCTTTAATAATATTTTTAGGTGTTGGCATGCTGGCTGGCTCAGACGGGCTGCTTGGTGTAAATTTTGACGACCAAGTAATCGCTCAAAATGTCGGCATGCTGGCACTCATATTTATACTTTATGCTGGTGGGCTAGATACTGATTTTGCAGCGATTAAACCGATTTTTGGTAGAGGT